>CAYTNO010000031.1:0-10955 GCA_964439125.1 uncultured Woeseiaceae bacterium
TGCGTCGCTTGGGTCGCGTTGTGTACGAGATAGAAAAACGTAATTCGGGGTGACGCGTGACAAGCGCATGAACCAGCGTGGTTTTGCCGGCACCGGAAGGGGCCGCGATGACAAATAGCCGTGCCGTCTTCTCACTCACCAGCCGTTTACTCGACGTTCTGAATCTGTTCGCGCATTTGCTCGACCAGTACTTTTAGCTCAACGGCGGCCTTCGTGGTTTCGGCGTCCGCCGACTTCGAGCCAAGCGTGTTGGCTTCGCGGTTGAGTTCCTGCATCAAGAAATCGAGTCGTCGTCCGACGGGTTCCTCGCTTTGCAGGGCCTGGCGAATCTCAACGAGGTGGCTCTCGAGCCTGTCGAGTTCTTCATCGACGTCAAGCTTCTGGGCGAGCAAAGCCAGTTCGACCTCGAGTCGTGCCGGATCCGCCTCGACATCGATGCGCTCTATTCGCTCGCGTTGTTTTCCGCGGGCGGCATCAAGCACCTCAGGCATGCGTTTGCGGACAGACGTGGCGATAGCGGCAATGTCCGCGCAGCGCGTTTCGAGCATCGTGGCTATGCGCTCGCCTTCGCTGGCGCGCATGCTTGTCATAGCTGCGAGCGTAGCGTCGAGCAGGCCAACGGATTCTGCAATTAACGGCTCGGCATCAACCTCTGGCTCGGCGATAACGCCAGGCCAGCGCAATATGTCGACAGGGTTCAGTGGCGCGGTATCCGGAACCTCGCTCGAGATTTCAGAAACCCGATCGCGGATCAGACGGACGAGATCCATATCGAGTTGCATCTTCGCCTGCCGATCAGGCGAGCGCTGCATGTGCAGCGAACACTCAACCTTGCCGCGGTTAAGTACGGCGCTAACCTGTTGCTTGAACGCCTGTTCTTTAGGCCGCAGCTCCTCGGGTAATCGAAACTGTACATCGAGGTAACGGTGGTTAACGGTTCGCAGTTCCCACGTCAGCGTGCCGGACTCGGATTCTGCGGACTGTCGCGCAAAGCCTGTCATACTGTGTAACATTCGATTCAATCTTCAATGTAGGACTTTGCGGGACAGTTTACTTACTTTCACCCAAAAAAAAGAATTATGCAGATTGAATACGCCAAGGTCTCCGCGTTGGGTGACCGCTCAGACAACCAGGATAGGGCCGCTGTCGTCGTCGCCGAAGATGCTGCGCTGATGCTGGTGTTTGACGGCATGGGTGGCCACTCCGACGGCGCGCGCGCCGCTGAAACGGGGCTGCAGGTCGTCCAGGATTTGTTCATGGCGGCGACGCTGCCCATTTTCGATCCGCAGGGTTTCTTATACATGGCGTTGGCCCGCGCCCACGATGAGGTCGTCAATCTCGGCCAGGACGTAGCAGTAGATTTTCGCCCGCGCGCCACGTGCGCTATATGCCTGGTGCAGGAGAGCGGAGCGTTCTGGGCGCACATTGGCGATAGCCGCATCTACCACGTGCGTAATAGCGGCGTGTTGACGCGCTCGCGCGACCACAGCCACGTCGAAGTCCTGATCCAGGAAGGGGCCATCACTGAAGAGGAGGCGCTCGATCATCCGATGCGAAACTTCGTCGAGTGTTGTATCGGCGGGGATGCGCCTGTGCCTGACATGAGCATTACCAGCAAAAAGGCATTGCTGCAGGGCGATGTGTTGCTCGCCTGTTCCGACGGTTTGTGGTCGGGCCTGGCCGACTCGGACATGGCGCAAATCGCCTTGCCCGGCGACGACAATCTCGCCGACAATCTCAAGCAGCTCAGCATGCAGGCGCTCAGCGCTAACGCACCTTATAGCGACAATACGACTGGCACCGCTTTGCGGTGGCTCGGCGAATAGCCGAACAAACCTGAGGAGAAAGACCATGCGCCCAAGTGGCCGTGACGCCGACCAGATGAGGGTCGTACGTTTTACGCCCGATTTCACTCGCCATGCCGAAGGCAGCGTGCTCGCAGAGTTTGGCGATACGCGCGTACTTTGCACGGCGAGTATCGAGAACCGGGTGCCCCCGTGGTTGCGGGGCGGCGGTAGCGGCTGGGTAACCGGTGAATATGGAATGCTGCCGCGCTCCACGAATACGCGAATGTCACGCGAAGCGACTCGCGGCAAGCAGGGCGGCAGAACGCTGGAAATCCAGCGGCTTATCGGGCGGTCGCTGCGCGCGATTACCGATCTTGACGCCCTGGGTGAACGCACTGTAACGCTGGACTGCGATGTTATTCAGGCAGATGGCGGCACCCGCACGGCCTCGATCAGTGGCGCTTACGTCGCGCTCGCTTTGGCGATGCAACGGCTGTCCGGGAAAAAAGCACCGAAAAAGAACCCACTGCATGGGCAGGTCGCCGCAGTGTCCGTTGGGATCTATCGCGGCGTTCCGGTTCTGGACCTCGACTATCCTGAGGACTCGGAGGCCGAAACCGATATGAACATCGTCATGAACGAAGCCGGGCGCTTTATCGAGGTTCAGGGCACGGCCGAAGGACACGCGTTCACCGACGATGAATTCACCTCGATGCTCGAACTCGCCAAGCTTGGCATCAGCGAAATTATCGCGGTGCAAAACGACGTGCTGGCGGGCTAGCGTCGCGTTGTCGAAACTGCCCGACAAAATTGTCATGGCCAGTGGCAACGTTGGCAAGTTACGTGAGATTGCGCGCATTCTCGGCGGTCTGGGCATCAACATCGTGCCGCAATCCGAATTCGGCATTGAAGAAGCGGACGAGACCGGTACGACATTTGTCGAGAACGCGCTGATTAAGGCTCGGCATGCTGCCGCCGCAACGGGCTTGCCGGCCATTGCCGATGACTCCGGCCTGGCAGTCGACGCGTTAGACGGTCGACCTGGCGTTTATTCATCGCGTTACGCCGGGCTCGGCGCAACAGATCAGGCGAATATCGATAAATTGCTGGCGGCTCTCGACGGGGTTCCTGACGGGGAGCGCGGCGCAGCGTTTCACTGCGTAAGCTGTTTTGTCATGCCTGGCGATCAGGAGCCGATCATTGCGCAGGGTGAGTGGCGGGGCAGCATCCTTAAAGAGATGCAAGGTGACGGAGGCTTTGGTTACGACCCGGTGTTTTTCGTTAGCGAGATGGGATGTAGTGCGGCGCAACTGGGCGACGAAGAAAAAAACTCCCACAGCCATCGCGGCAAAGCCCTGAAGGAACTTGCCCGACAACTGCAAGCGTTGTGAGCAACGCTCCGCAAGCGCCATTGTCCTTATACATCCACCTGCCTTGGTGTGTGCGCAAGTGCCCCTATTGCGATTTCAACTCCTACACTGCCGGCGACAGGGCGCCGCGTAGTCGCTATCTGGAGGCGCTCAAGACCGATCTCGCAGACGAGGCGAGGCGCGCCGGGCAACGCCCCCTTGTCAGCGTGTTTCTCGGCGGCGGAACGCCCAGCTTGTTTACACCCGATGAAATAGCAGGTCTGCTCAAAGCCGTGCGTGAGCAATATGTTCTCGCCGATGACGTTGAGATAACGATGGAGGCGAATCCGGGAACGGTCGAGTGCGGTGACCCTGCCGGCTACCGCCGGGCAGGGGTGAACAGGCTCTCTATCGGCGCGCAGAGCTTTAGCGCGACATCTCTTGCCGTGCTCGGCCGAATTCATAGCGTTGACGACATTGGTCGCGCTGTCCGCGCGGCGACGGCAGCAGGCTTTAGCAACATCAACATAGACCTGATGTACGCATTGCCCGGCCAGGACGTCACCGCAGCACTGTTTGACATTGAGCAGGCTGCCAGCCTGGAGCCGCAACACCTGTCTTGGTATCAGCTGACGCTCGAGCCCAACACCGTGTTTCATGCCCGCCCACCGGCCGGACTTCCAGGTGAAGAAACAAGCTTCGACATCCAGCAACGCGGCCAGCAACGGCTGGCGGAGCTGGGCTATGAGCAATACGAAGTGTCAGCCTATGCGCGCAACGGCATGAGGTCGGTGCATAACCTCAACTATTGGTCGTTTGGTGACTACCTCGCGGTCGGGGCGGGCGCGCATGGCAAAATCACAGATGACGAGGGCATCTGGCGCTATGCGAAAATCGCAAATCCGCAGCAATACATGGAGCAACAGGAGGGGCGCGGTGATGTGCCCACGTTGAAGCCAGTGGATGGAGACGACCGCCTGTTCGAATTTCTGCTGAATGCACTGCGCTTGACAGATGGCTTCGATGAGCAGCTTTTCGAGGCCCGAACCGGACTGCCCGCCGAGAGCTTGCGGCGACGCCTCGAGCCGGTGATCAAAAAGGGTCTGATCGCCTCTCAGGGGGAGCGGTCGTGGTGCGTAACGACACTCGGCCAACGGTTTTTGAACGATTTGCAGGCCGAATTTCTGCCGGATTAGGTTGTTGCTTTATTCACAAGGTCTCGCAGATACCTATATTTTCAGTGCAAGATGCCTTTCAATTCACTTGGAGCGTTGCAAGTCAACTCTAACAAATTGTTTTTAAAGGGGTTTTCAAAGTGGACACAAAATAGTCAAATTAACAACGGTGCTTGAAAATCCGCACCTTAGGTCATTCACTCAATTTTCTTCCACAGACTTATCCACAGCTTCTGTGGATAACATCAGGATCTTCGCAGGGGGCTTGCGGCGACTTGCGCTTCGCTATATATTACGCGCCCTTTTCGCACTCTATACGTGCACCGGAGAGCCTGACAATGAAAGCCGATACCCATCCCAACTACGCAGACATCAAAGTTACCTGCAGTTGCGGTAACGAGTTCACGACACGCTCGACACTCGGCGAAGACCTCTCTATTGAGGTGTGCTCTTCTTGCCACCCGTTCTACACGGGCAAGCAGAAGATCGTCGATACCGGCGGTCGGGTTGACAAGTTCCGCAAGAAGTACGGAATCAGCTAGGTGTTGACCCTAATAGCTGCCGGGTCCGCGTAGCTGTTAGCCTTTAAATAATTAGTTCACCGCACCGCCAGCATTGGCGGCGCCCTACTATGCTCGCACCGCTAATAAAAACGAGCTCGAGGAAGACCATGACTAAGGAATCATTTCGCCTGACAAGCCCCGGTGGCACCGAAACAGAACTGCCGGTTCGTTCCGGAACCGTTGGACCCGACGTAATCGACATAGGCAGCCTCTATAAATCGCAGGGGGTGTTTACCTACGACCCAGGCTTCGTATCGACGGGCAGCTGCGAATCTGATATCACCTATATCGATGGCGAGCAGGGCATCCTCATGTACCGGGGCTACCCGGTTGAGCAACTTGCTGCTAATTCCAGTTTCATCGAGGTCTCTTACCTGTTGCTGTACGGGGAGCTGCCGACAGCCGATGAGCTGGAAAAATTCGATCACACGATAAGAACGCACACCATGCTCAACGAGGGCATGCTCAACTTCTTCAAGGGCTTTCGCTACGATGCGCATCCAATGGCGATGCTTTCGGCCGTTGTGGGATCAATGTCGGCCTATTATCACGACACACTTGACTCATCAGATCCGGCGCACCGCGATATATTCTCGCACCGCATTCTTGCAAAACTGCCAACGATTGCGGCGGCGGCGTTCAAACTGAATTCCGGGCAGCCGTTCATCTATCCGCGTAACGATCTTAGCTACTGCGAAAATTTGCTGCAGATGCTTTTCGCGGTACCGGCAGAACCTTACGAGATCGACCCCATAGCCGCCGAAGCACTCGACCTCTTGTTTATCCTGCACGCGGATCACGAGCAGAACTGCTCGACGTCGACGGTACGCATGGCTGGCAGCTCCGGCGCCAACCCATACTCGGCCATTGCCGCTGGCATTTCGGCGCTGTGGGGCCCTGCTCATGGCGGTGCAAACGAAGCCGTGCTCAAGATGCTCAAGGAGATCGGCGATACGAGTCAAATCGACAAGTACGTGGCGAAGGCCAAAGACAAGAACGACCCGTTCCGGTTAATGGGTTTTGGCCATCGCGTGTACAAAAACTTCGATCCGCGAGCAACGATCATTCGTGATATGGCACACAAGGTGCTGGAGAAGCTCGGCCGTGCTGATACGCCAATGTTCGACCTCGCTCGCGAGCTCGAGCAGATAGCGCTTAAAGACGACTACTTCGTCGAGAAGAAGCTTTACCCGAACGTCGATTTCTACTCGGGCATTATTTATCGTGCGCTTGGAATTCCGACGTCGATGTTCACGGTCATGTTCGCGATCGGCCGGTCAGTAGGCTGGACGGCACATTGGCGCGAGATGATCGCCGATCCGACCGGTCGTATCAGCCGACCACGTCAGGTGTACACGGGAGCGGCGGCGCGTGATTACGTGGATATCGACAAGCGTTAGGCATAAGGGGCGTGCGGCTTACTAATCCGTAAGGTTTTGTACGGTCTTTCTGTCCGCGCGCTTCATCGGTTTGCCGTCGATCGGTGAGATCGGTGCCTGTCGAATACCGTCGACCGGAAATACCGTTGCTTCGACGGTAGCGCCCTCATGCTCGAAGCGGTAACCCGGAAACGTATCGGGTGTTGCGCCGCGTCCGCGGTGAGTTTTTAGACGACGTTCATAAGGCCCGTACGAGATGCCAAGCTCAGCAAGTTGCATCGCCACGGCTTCCGGGCTGTCCGAAAACAGGTGCAAATTCACAGCAGAGTTTTCGTCCGCCGTGCCACTGAGAACAGGGCCAACCAGGCGCGGCGTGAATGCTTCGAATAATTCCATGACGGCAAGAGCAGTTTGGCGCATCTCATCCAGGTAATCGGCATGCGAGCCGCCACCGAATAGTTGCAGGTGTTCGCTAACCGCCAGCTCGACCTCGGCATTGCGTGGCAGTGATCCTCGTGAACTCAGCCCCAGCCGTTCCGCTGCCTTTTGTTTCGCCGCGCGGAAATCACGAACGCCGTGCTCTACCATGATGCGTGCGGCTTCCTGCGCAAGCATCAGGCGCGCCCGGTCATCTCCGTTGGTTTGTTTTTTTGGCATTTGTCTAAAACAGAGCGTCTATCTTTTCTTCTTCGGCTTCCGGCTCGGGGTCGGTGCCGGAAGCATCATTAAAGATATCCGGGATGTCCTCGACATTCTCACATTCCGGCACGTGGCCCTCACGGAAAAACTCGAACGTCGTGTTGCTCTGGCCCGCGCGAGCCGGGCAACCGGTCTCGCGGTTTATCAAGACTGAGACGATGCCTTTTGGCATCGGCATCTGGTTCTCCGCAACACCGCGTAACGCTATGCGCATAAACTCGATCCAGATGGGCAGCGCTGTTCGCGAGCCTTCCTCGCCAGGGCCCAGCGGCAGGTCATCGTCATAACCGACCCACACGACACTCGCGATTTCGCCGTTGAAACCACCGAACCAGGCGTCGCGCTGATCGTTTGAAGTACCCGTCTTGCCAGACAGGTCGCGTCTTCCGAGCACGAGCGCGCGTCGGCCGGTGCCGCGACGAATGACGTCGCGCATAAGGTCCTGAATGAGGAACGCATTCTGCGCCGAGATAGCGCGCGGCGCGGCATTGACCTCAGCAAACAGTTCAGGCGCTGCTGCCGCGTCTGGTCGATAGTCGGCTCCCAGGTCACTGATACGCTCGAGCAGGAATTCATCGGACAGACCTTCGCCTGCTGGCGGCGCGTTGGTAAAGGCTTCGTCGGGGTCGATCTGGCATGGCTCACACACAACCGCGGGGTCCGCCCGGTACAGGGTCTCGCCCTCGGGCCCGAATATCGAGTCGATGACATAGGGTTTGACCAGATAACCACCGTTGGCAAACACGGCATAACCCTGCGCCATGTCGAGTGGGGAAGCCGAGCCGCCGCCAAGGGCAAGCGAACCGTTACGGGGTAATGCCGCGTCGCCAAAACCGAACTTAGCGATATGACGCACTGCATTGCCTATGCCCGTCTCGAATAACAGCAGTCGTACCGACACCAGGTTCATGGAACGCACCAGCGCCTCGCGAAGCCGGGTTGGCCCGTAAAAACGGCCGCTGTAATTAATAGGTCTCCAAACGGCCTCGAGTTCTGACGAGCTAATGACAATGGGCGCGTCCAAAACGACTGTCGAAACAGTGTTGCCGTGTTCGAGGGCGGCGGAGTAGATAAATGGCTTAAATGAAGAGCCAGGCTGTCGATAGGCTTGAGACACGCGATTGAATTTGCTGGTCGAAAAATCGAAGCCGCCGGCAAGGCTGCTGACAGAGCCGTCCTGCGGATCCAGGTTGACGACGGCTGCCTGAGCCTCAGGCACCTGGGCGAGAGCCCAGGTATCAGCGGTCGTCGGCATAATAAACACAACGTCGCCTTGAGCAAGAACATCGACGGCGGCCTCCGGAGCCGGCCCATAGGACGCGCGATCAATGAATGGGTTGGCCCAGCTGATTCCGTTCCAGGGAATGGTGATGTGGGTGCCATTCCTTACAACGACGTCAGCGCTATTGTCTGATTCGTTAACAGAGATAACCAAAGCAACAGACAGACCGCCCGGTGCGTATTGCTCGAGCGTCTGGCGAATCTCGACGGGCCACTCCTCAAACGGGGACGCCAGGATCTCTGGCGTCAGCTCAAGTTTGTTCATCGGACCGCGGTAGCCGCGCCGGCGCGTGAATTCCAGCAGGCCGTTCCTGAGCGCATAGTTCGCTGCCTTTTGCAGCCGCGAATCCAGGGTTGTGACTACTTGATAGCCGGCCGTATAAGTTGCTTCGCCGTAGCGCTTCAACATTTCGCGACGCACCATCTCGGCCACGTAGGGCGCGTTGAGCTGCACGGCCGCACCGTGCATCCGTGACTCGATGGGTTGGGCCATGCCCTCGTCGTACGATCGTTCATCTATATAGTCGAGATCATGCATTCGACCGAGTACGTATCCGCGCCGCATTTCGGCGTTAGCAGCACTGCGAACCGGGTTGTAGCGAGACGGCGCAGGCAGGACGCCGGCCAGGGTGGCGGCTTCTGCGACGCTGATGTCCTGCAGATCTTTGTTGAAGTACACCTGGGCAGCTGCCGATACTCCATACGCGCGTTGCCCAAAGAACATCTTGTTAAGGAACAGCGCAATGATCTGTTGCTTCGTAAATTCCTGCTCGATCCTGACCGCAAGCGAGGCTTCTTTGAACTTGCGTTCTATCGTCTGATCAAGGTTCAGAAAGTAGCTTCGCGCGAGCTGTTGGGTCAGCGTGCTGCCGCCACTTTCAATGTTGCCAGTAGCAATGAGCTGAAACAACGCGCGCAGGATGCCGCGGTAGTCGATGCCCGGATGCACCCAAAAGCGCTGGTCTTCGGCCGCGACAAACGCGTCGACGACATGTTGTGGCACTTCATCGTAGGTCACAAGAATACGGCGGCGCTCTCCAATTTCGGATACCAGGTAGCCGTCCCGGCTGAATATGCGCAGCGGAATCTGCAGCGGAATATCGCGAATCGTCTCAGCGGCCGGCAAACCCGGCGCTACGTAGTAATAGGCTCCAATAACTGCAGCAACACCGCCAAGCGCTGCAGTGAGACCCAGGCCCGTGGCCAATACCAGCCACCGCAACCACCGGCGCGGCGATTTGTGACGTGTTTTCTTGTTTGCTGTTGATGTCTTTTGCATAGTTGCTGCGATTTCAGGTAAGCACCAAAAAGGTCACGATACCCGCTCTAGTTCATTAAAAAGTGCGCTGATGTTCGTCCGATGGCGAAAATATGGCGTTTCGCCGGCAAATAGCCAGTGATCCCACGGTGCCAGCAGCCGATGATAACGAGCGACTGCCACGTGCCGCAAATGGGCGAAAACCATCGTGTTCCGGTCGTAAGTCGCAGGCGCCGACCAGTTCACGGAATCGTCCCCCCGGGTGGCAGTAACATACGGATCGCTGGTTCGTGAACAAAGTCACGTTTTATTTAACATTTTGTTGATATATAGTTAAATCGAATTGTTGAGACCCATACTACATTTGGCTCGCAACTTACCGACCTAAAAGGAAAAATACGTGTTTTTTGGCAAAAAATCTCAGCCACTGTTGGGCCTTGATATAACGACATCATCGGTCAAGCTGATAGAGCTCACCCAAAGCGGGAAGCGCTATCGCGTCGAGTCGTATTCAGCAGAGCCCACGCCACCAAGCTCGGTCAGTGAGAAGGCGATTGTAGATGCCAAGGCCGTTGGTGAGGCAATCCGGCGCGCGGTGAAGCGTGCTGGCGCGAAAGCAACGGACGTCGCCGTAGCAATAAGCGGTGATGCGGCGATCACAAAGGTCATTCAGATGCCTTCAAGCCTCTCCGAGAGAGATCTCGAGGGCCAGGTCGAAATTCAGGCTGACCAGTACATACCGTTCCCGATGGAAGAAGTCAGTTTTGACTACGAAATCGTCGGACCGAACGAAAAGGACCCCGAACTGATGGACGTCCTGCTCGTTGCGACACGTACTGATAATGTCGACCAGCGTCAGGCAGCCGTTAACGCGGCAGGTCTGGCAACCAACGTTGTCGACGTTGAAGCGTTCGCGCTTGAGAACGCCTGTGCTCTGTTGAGCCACCAGATTCCAGACGGCGGCATTGGACAGTCTGTTGCTGTTGTCGATATCGGCGCCAGTAGCACGACCTTCAGTGTGCTCGCTGACCTTAAAGTCGTTTATACGCGCGATTTCAACTTCGGTGGCCAACAGCTTACTGAAGAAATCATGCGGACTTACGGTCTATCCATGGAAGACGCTGGTCGCGCCAAGAAGCAAGGTGGACTGCCCAGCAACTACCAGCCAGAGGTTTTGGAACCGTTCATCGACGATATGACGCAGCAGGTTAGTCGTTCGTTGCAGTTCTACCTGGCATCAGGTGGTGGCCGTGAGCAGCCAGACATGATCCTTGTTTGTGGCGGTTGCGCAAATATTCCGGGTATTGCCGACGTCATCTCCAGTCGAGTCGGAATTCCGACAGAGATCGGAGATCCGCTCGGTCAAATGAAAATTTCATCGAAAGCCAAATCGCAGGGTGTGCACAAAGATGCAACAGCACTTCTTACTGCGTGCGGCCTTGCATTGAGGAGCTTCGACTAATA
>CAYTNO010000032.1:0-3056 GCA_964439125.1 uncultured Woeseiaceae bacterium
CGTCTCCCTATGCAACCAAACTTCCAGCCCCTGAGCATTCAGGTCGACATCAACGCCCAGCACCGACTGTATCAAATCACGGTCGCCTGGGTAGCCGTGCTCCGACAATCTTTGTTCGTAGTAATCGAGCAGGCTCGCGCGCAACGCGGCAGAGCGATTGTCATCGTGTTCGTGCTCGCGAGCCATGCGGACATACGCATCAATTCCGTCGTGCATCTGTGCCGCTAGCCGGTCCAGGTTTCGCACGCGACTGTAATGCGTCAGATACACCTGCTCAGGATCGCACGCCATGATCCGATCGACTGCTTTGTGCGCCTCAACCGGGTCAAACTGCACCGGCGTCGATGTCGGAAAAACGATCTCGCCATTGGCAGTATCGTGCTCGCGATAGGACACGCCAAAACTATCGCCGCTGAATACACCTTTCGACTGAGGGTCGTTCAGTACGTGATGGTGCCGCGCGTGGCCTTCGGTATTTATCGTCTGCAGCGGGCGCCCGTTGAGTGCGAACCATTGCTCATCTTCGGGTATGACAATGCGCTTCTCATCGATCGGTTCGATCCGACCGTACAGCCGCTCGGTTTCTGCCTTGCCGTAAACAGCTTCTGTGCCCGCCATCAGCTTCGTCGGATCGACCATGTGCCGCGCGCCGTAGCGGTGCACTACACATTTGGCGTTCGGCAGTTGCTGCATGAGGCGACCCGCGCCGCCGGCGTGATCGAGGTGCACGTGAGTAAGAACAACGTAGTCGACATCAGCCACGTCGAGGTCTTGCTGAGCGAGAGCATCCAAAAGAAGCGGGACACTGCTGTTGACGCCGGTGTCGACGTACGCCGCGCGACCCTTTTCGACGATCAGGTGGCTCGCGTCGTGTAACGAACGCGTGTACTCCGTATCAATGGCGACGATGCCGTCGTTAAGAACCGTTGTCTGCGCTCGTTGGCCCGCCATTGTCTGTGTCCCTGCCGTGTGCGGCAATTACTCGGCCTTGGTTGTTTCCAATCCGTCGAGTCGCGAGAAATAGCGCGCGACGCGCTTTACGTCATCCTCGGACAGGGCTGCGGCCAAAGGCATCATGACCGGATCCTTGCGCGCACCGTCGCGGTACTGCATCAGCGCATGCAGGATGTAATCTTCATGTTGCCCCGCAAGCGTTGGCCATATCGGCGACAAGCTAATGCCATTTTGCCCGTGGCAGGCAGCGCAGGTCGCGATTTCTTCTATACCGGCGGCCTTTGAACCACCGCTGGCAACCGTGTCCTTGCCAATGCTTGCCAGGTAGGCGGCGACATCGTCAACGTCCTGGTCCGACATGCTGGAGGCCTGGGCCGCCATCGTTGGATGCCCACGCGTGCCATCGCGATAACCGCGTATTGCGATAACGAGGTAGGCCGCTTTCTGGCCACCGAGCTTTGGCACACGATAGGAAGGATAGGCATTGCGGTAACCCTCGATGCCGTGGCAACCGAGGCAGGTGTAACCCAGCGCTGCGCCGCGCTCGACATCACCCTCAGCGAGCGCTGTTTGGGCAGAAAAAACACCGCTGATGCATAGCATCGCAGCGAAGACGGTTATTTTCATCTTGGTATTCACGATAATTTTCAATTTGTTCCGGGCCGTGGCCGACTGCGTGGGATCATTCCCGGCCGCTATGGTAGTGACAACAGCCGCTTAATTCTAGCCCGGATCGCATGCTAGCATCACGCGATCTGCAGGCCGTAACCGGGAACTCACCGTGAAAAAAAGTTTTGTCGCGCTCCTTATCGCTCTTGCCCTCATCGTAATAATCTCGCCCGGCATCGTTGGTCGCCTCGCCGAACGATCCATGGAAGAGAACCTCGACTGGGCCGCACAGGAAAGCCAGGAGCTGGTTGTCACCTCGCAAGGCTACGATCGCGGTTGGTTTTCATCGGAGGGGCAACATCGAGTTGAACTGAAAGGCGGCGGCTTGCACAACATCTTGCAGGCATATGCCGACACAGAGAATGGTGGAGAGATTCCCGCGCTGATCATCGACACCCATCTTGATCACGGTTTGATTCCGGTTGCCTCTCTTTCTCGCGACAAAGGCACGCTAATGCCCGGCCTCGGAAGTGCGGTCTCCTCTCTCAGCCTCGAAACCGCTGATGGCGAAGTTCTTGACTTACCAGGCACCATTTACAGCACGGTAGGTCTTAGGGGCGAGATGCAATCAAACTACGTTCTCGCGGCCGGCTCTATCAAGCAAGACGATGCCACGGGCTTTTGGGGCGCAACAGAAATTCTCGTGACGACCAACCCTTCTTCGGGCGCGGTTGGTTTTGACGGCAGCGTCGAGTCCCTCGCCGTCGACTCTATGCAGGAAACAGTGGAAATTAGAAACATCGAATTTTCCGCCAAGCAAACCCCGACGCCCTATGGCTTTCGTGCCGGCCCGGCTAATTTCTCCTTCGAGTCGATCGACTATGGATCAAACATCCCCGGCGAGGTCATCGGTCCGTTGACGTTTACCTCAACGTCGCGCATTGATGGAGATCGACTCGACGCGCGCATGACGGTGCTGCTCAAAAACGCGCCGTTCGCCGCGCTGGGCAACGCCGGCATCGCCGCTGATATTCGCATCGAGAATGCGGATGGTCGCTCTATTGGCAACATAAAGCAGGCCATGGAAGGCATGCCGGACGGGCCAATCTCCGAGGCCAACCTGATGGTCGTCGAAGCCAACGCGCAGCAGCTGTTGGCTGCTGGTATCTCGCTGCACATCGAGCAGCTGGACATCTCCTTACCCCAGGGCCTGATATCCATGAAGCTGGATTTCACCCACCCGGAAACTGACGCCAGCCAATTCAGCTGGATATCGGTTTTGCTGGCGATGGATGCATCTGCCGACATTAGCGTGCCGGTTGAGCTGATGGACTTGCTTACAACAATGAACCCGCAGGCGCATGCTGCTATCGCGATGGGGTATCTGCGGCGCAAGGGCAATGCGTACGAAATGCAGGCGTCGATCGAGAAGGGCTTGCTGACCGTCAATGGCGCACCGATGTCTTTGCCTATCTCCGGCCTCCAGTAGCGCT
>CAYTNO010000032.1:3156-10867 GCA_964439125.1 uncultured Woeseiaceae bacterium
ATTTCGTCTGCCCGAAAACAGCGAACCGTTGTTCCGTCGAGCTCTGTCAGCCGCGGCATCTCCTGGGTGCATTGCTCCTGAGCATGTCGGCAGCGCGGATGAAACACACAGCCTTGCGGCGCAGCCAATACGGATGGAACCTCGCCGGCCAGCGATGCTCTGCCGCCGGCATTTTGCGGGTCGGGCACGGGAACCGCATCCAGCAACGCTCGCGTATACGGGTGGCGCGCTCGATTGAAAAGAGCGGCATTGTCCGCAAGTTCGACCACCGCGCCCATGTACATGACCAATACCCGGTGGCTGATAGCCCGGACAACGGACAGGTCGTGCGTGATGAAAATTATCGCCAGACCGCTGTCTTGCTGCGCCTGTCGCAGCACGCCCAGAATTTGTTTCCGCACGGTGCCGTCGAGAGCAGCAACGGCTTCGTCACAAACGAGCACCTTTGGCTGCAGTATTAGCGCTCGGGCGATCGCAACGCGCTGAGCCTGGCCGCCAGAAAGCTCGTGGGGAAACCGCTCGAGATAGCTCGCATCGAGGCCCACTTGTCTGAGGATCGTGGCAACACGCTCGAATCGCTCGCTCTGTGCCAGGCTCGGTTCATGCACGACGAGCGGCTCCGAGACAATATTCTTGACGCGCATTTGCGGGTTAAGCGAACCAACGGGGTCCTGGAACACGAGCTGCACGCCTCGTCGCACCGCCATCGTTCGACTTTGCGCCAAACCCGACAATGCTTCGCCACAGAGGCTGACACGGCCGGCTTGCATCGGGATCAGCCCAAGCGCCGCCCGAACAAGGCTTGATTTGCCTGAGCCCGACTCTCCGACGACGGCTATCGTTTCTCCCGACCTCACCGTCAGGTCGACCTCTCTGACGGCACGCAAGAAACCGCGGCCGCGCTCCTTGTAGCTAACCGAGGCGGCGTCTATCGCAAACACCACCTCGCCCGTGACCGGCGCGGGAATGTCAGGACGGTCAAGCCTCGGTGCTGCCGCAATCAGCCGCCGCGTGTGATCGTGCTGCGGGTTCGCAAACACGTCGCGCGTCACGCCGCCCTCGATAAGTTGTCCGCGCTCGAGAACGAGCATGCGCTCGCAATGTCCGGCTACGACGCCGAGGTCATGCGTAATCAAGAGCAGCGTCGTATCTTCGCGAAGCTCCTCAAGCAACTCGAGAATCTGTGCCTGAACCGTGACGTCCAGCGCCGTCGTCGGCTCGTCTGCGACAAGCAGCTCCGGCTCGGCAATAAGCGCGGATGCGATCATCGCGCGCTGTCGCATGCCTCCGGATAGCTGGTGCGGGTACGCGCGGTATTGTCGCTCGGCGTCCGGCAAGCCCACGCGACCCAGCATGTCGATCACGCGCGCCTTTGCTTGCGCGCCCCTGGCCAATTTGTGCTGAATCAGTATCCGCTGAAGTTGTTGGCCAACCCGAACGTACGGATTCAGCGCCAGCGCCGGATCCTGAAAGACCATCGCGACGCGCCGGGCGCGAAGGCTGTCCAGTTGAGCTCGCTTCGCGCCGAGCACCTCAATGTCTCCGAGTTTTACGCTACCGCTCACGTCCGCGTTGCCGGGCAATAGGCCGAGCAGTGCCAGCGCTGTTTGTGTTTTTCCCGACCCGGACTCGCCAACCAGGCCAACGGACTCACCGCGCGCAAGCGAAAAACTCAAGTTGTTTACGGCGCATTCGCCAGAGTAGGTTATCGACAGGCCTTCGACGTCGAGCAAGCTCATCGGAAGCGCCTCGAATCGAACACATCGCGAAGGGCGTCGCCGAGGAAGTTGAAACACATCAGGATAAGCGCGAGTAACACCGCAGGAATTAGCAGCATCCACGAAGCGCCTTCCATCTGGTTGACGCCGGCATCAACCAGCGCTCCCAAAGAGGTCTCCGGCTCCTGAATACCAAGCCCGAGGAAGCTCAGGAATGACTCAAGCAGAATTGCCTGCGGAATCGTTAACGTGACGTACGCGATAACGACACCGAGCAGGTTGGGCGCTATGTGTCGGAAGATTATGCGCGCGGGCGAAACCCCGGTCAGCCGCGCAGCCTGAACAAACTCTTGCTCGCGCAACGACAAGGTCTGCCCACGAACGATGCGCGCCATGTCGAGCCAGTTGACCGCGCCAATCGCGATGAAAATAAGCAGTAAACTCCGCCCGAAAACAACCATCAGCAAAATGACAAAAAAGATGAACGGCAGCGCGTACAACGTATCGACGAAGCGCATCATGACGGCATCAACGCGCCCACCGACATAACCCGCAACCATGCCGTAAAGCACACCGATAAGCAGGCTGACAACGCTCGCCACGATAGCCACGAGAATCGTGACCTGTGCGCCACGCATTGTGCGAACGAAAAGGTCGCGCCCGAGGTCGTCGGTGCCAAAGATCTGCATGTTCGCGATTGTTGGCGCGCTCAGAATTTTGCTGAAGTCCGTCTGCAGATAGTCGTGCGGACTAACGAGCGGGCCGACAATTGCAATTAGCACGATCGCCGCAAGGATGCCGCCACTGGCAGCCACCGTGCGGCTGCTTCGCAGGCTTGCCCATAAGCGAGTCGCCACGCTCATCGTTGCCGGATCCTCGGGTCAATGACGCCATAGAGAATGTCCACAACGAGGTTTAACGAGATGATCAGCGTTGCGTAGAAAATAACGATGCCCAATACCAGCGTGTAGTCGCGATTGAGCGCGCCGCGCACAAAAAGCTGTCCCAGCCCCGGAATGCCAAAGACCTCTTCGACAACAACCGAGCCACTAAGAATTGCGGCAATCGCCGGCCCCATGTAAGACAAGACCGGCAACATGGCGGGCTTAAGTGCGTGATATCGAATAACTGCGTAAGCGCCCAGCCCCTGGCCGCGCGCGGTGCGAACGAAGTTGCTCGCCAGCACGTCAATCATGCTGGCCCTGGTCAATTTCGCGATGTATGCGATCTGCGGCAGTGCCAGCGCGATGACCGGCAACACAAACCGTGCGATGCCCTCGTTGCCGCTCCACCCTGCCGGAAGCCACTGCAGCTTGACCGCAAACAACAGCACCATCACCGGCGCTATGACAAACACGGGCACGGAAATCCCGGTCATCGACAAGGCCATCGTGAGTCGATCGACCGCGCTGTTGCGCCGCAGCGCGGCGAATGATCCTGCCGCAATGCCGATAAGCAGCGCCAGCAACATAGCCGTCGCACCCAGTTTCAGGGACAGCGGAAACGCGTTACCGATGAGCTCCGAGGCCGTGTGGTCACGATAGCGATACGAGGGGCCGAGGTCGCCCCTGAGCACACCGGACAGGTAACGAACGAATTGTGCCGGCAGCGGTTCGTCGAGGTGGTAGGCCTTCGCGATGTTTGCTTCGATCTCGGGCGGAAGCGTCCGTTCGGCGTCAAACGGGCCGCCCGGTGCGGCGTGCACCATCAAAAAGGCCAGCACAATTACCAACAGCAATGTCGGAATTGCACCCAACAGTCGCAGTAGGGCGTATCGCAGCAAAGCGGTGTCCCAATTAAGGTGTGGCGCCAGCGGGCACCAGACTCAGATGCTGACTGTAATGATAATCCAGCACATTGTCTCCCCAGCCAACCACTTCCGGGCTCACAAGGTGCTTGCTAACGTAAAAGTACAGCGGAATCACCGGGTGATCGGCCAACAAAACCCGCTCTGCCTCCTCGAGCCACAGGCGGCGGCGATCGAGGTCGGCCTGCCCGGCGGCGCGTTGCATCAACGAGTCGTACTCTTCGCTGGCATAAGCTGGCAGGTTCGCCGGGTTGCCTCCCTCCATGATGCTGAGGAAGGTATGCGCATCGTTATAGTCCCCGATCCAGGCCGAGCGAAACACCTGCGTGACCTCGCGAGCCTGCGTGTTGGCTAGCAGAACCTGGAACTCCTCGTTGATAAGCTTGGTCTCGACGCCCAGAGCTTCCTTCCACATGGCTTGAATAGCGAGCGCTATGCGCTGTTCGGTATCGGAGGTGTTGTAGCGCAATTCTATTTGCAGTGGGTTGTCCGGCCCATAGCCCGCCTCATGAATTAAACGGCGCGCGCGAGCGTTACGTTCGTCCTGGCTCATGTCCGCGTAGGCAAGACGCCGCGGCTCATAATTGTCGACCCCGGGTGGCACCCAGCTGTACGCCGGCTCCTCGCCCCTGCCCGTAATTTTCTCGACGAGAACGTCTCGATCGACCGCCATCGATAACGCTGCGCGCAGCTGCGGGTTGTCTTTGAACGGTGGCTTGGTCAGGTTGAACCCGTAGTAGTAAACGCCAAGATACGGCGCGATGTGCAGCTCGGCGGGCCGCTCAGACCGAATCTGCCGGAAGCTGTCTGGCGGTACGCTGCCAGTGATGTGTATTTCTCCTGCGCGGTATCGATTCAGCTCGGTCATTTCCTGTGTCAGCACATGGTGGTTCACAGCATCGATCGCCGTTTCGTCGTTATTCCAGTAGTACTCGTTACGACTGAGCACGAGAACGGAGCCGGGCTCCCACGCGTCCAGCTTGTATGCGCCATTTGAAAGCAGGTTGCCGGGCCTGGCAAAGGCGTCGCCGTGCTGAGCGATCGAGCCCGGGTGTACGGGAAATGTGCTTGGAGAGGTCAGCAGCGACAGCAAGTACGGCGTTGGCTGCTCAAGTGTGATGACCAGCGTTCGCTCATCGACAGCATCAACACCAATATCCTGCGGCGCTTTTTCGCCGGCAACTATTGCGCGCACATTAACAATGCTGCCCAACATCTCTGCATAAAAAGCAGCGGTATCGGGATCGGCCAAACGACGGAAACTGAACGCGAAGTCTTCTGCCGTTACCGCGTCGCCATTGGACCAGCGCGCATCATCGCGCAGGTGAAAGGCATAGGTAAGCCCGTCTTCTGAAACCGTCCACTCCTTTGCCACACCACCGACGAGCTCGCCGCTCGCCGAGTAACTCAGCAAGCCTTCGCCGATATCCCGCAACACCTCGGCCGCCTGTACGCTTCGCGATTTGTGCGGGTCTACCGACTCAGGGTCTATCGACAGGCCGCGATGAAGCGTTGCAATTTCTGCTCCGGAATCCACCGGTTTGCCGCACGACACAAGCGTGAGGCCGAGCGCAACAAGCAGTACATAGCGAAGCGATTTCATGTCGCGAAGCATAGCGCGGCGCGTCGTTAGGCGGTACGACGAAGTTGGCGTTTTTTGAGGTGGATGAGTAACAGCGACACGGCAGAAGGCGTCATGCCCTCAAGGCGCGATGCCTGGCCAAGCGTGAGCGGTCGCGACGATTCGAGCCGCTGGCGCGCTTCGTTCGACAGGCCGGCAACCGCACTGTAATCGATGTCTTCAGGAAGGCGCAGCTGTTCCTGTTTTGCCTGTTTGGCTATCTCGCGCTCCTGCCTGTCAATGTAGCCGGCGTATTTTGCTTCCACCTCAAGTTGCAGCTCGACCTGTTCGCGTTGTTCATCGGGCATGTTCAGAGTTACGTCACTTGCGCCGATTTCCGGCATGGCGACGATGTCGCTGTAGCGGCACTCTGGCCGCTTCAGCAGCTTTACCGCACCCTTCAGGCGCGCCCGCTCTTTCGTAACCGCGTCGCGCTTTTCACTGAATGTTGCCCAACGAACGTCGTCAACAAGACCAAGCTTGCGGCCGGTCGGCGTTAGCCGAACGTCTGCGTTGTCCTCGCGCAGCGTCAGCCGGTACTCGGCCCGGCTGGTAAACATTCGATATGGCTCGCTCACGCCCCGCGTTGTCAGATCATCAACGAGCACACCGAGGTACGCCTCATCACGTCGCGGAAGCCACAATTCTTTTTCCTGCGACTGGCGCGCAGCATTGAGGCCGGCCAGCAACCCTTGTGCGCCCGCCTCTTCGTATCCGGTCGTGCCGTTGATCTGGCCCGCAAAAAACAGACCGGACACGGCTTTGGTTTCGAGCGTGGGCCTCAGGTCGCGCGGATCGAAGTAGTCGTATTCAATCGCGTAGCCTGGTTGTGTGATGACCGCGCTCTCGAACCCGGGTATCGAGCGCACGAATCGTTCCTGCGTCTCGGCGGGCAGGCTGGTCGAAATGCCGTTCGGATAGACGACGTCGGTGGTCAGACCTTCGGGCTCGACAAAGATCTGATGCGACGTTTTGTCGGCAAAGCGGACGACCTTGTCTTCCACCGACGGGCAATAGCGTGGCCCGACGCCAGCGATGGCGCCCGTGTACATCGGTGACTCATGCAAAGAGCCGCGAATGATGTCGTGGGTCTCCTCAGTCGTCTTCGTGATGAAGCACGATATTTGCTGTGGGTGATCGCGACGCCGACCGAGATAAGAAAACACTGGCCTCGGACTATCGCCAGGTTGTTCGAGCATCGCATCGAAGTTAAGCGACTTGCCATCGAGCCGTGGTGGCGTGCCGGTCTTGAGGCGCGCAACTCGAAACGGCAGCTCGCGCAAGCGCTGTGCAAGACTTAACGACGGCGCATCACCAACGCGACCGCCCGCTTCTTCGTCGTGACCCACCAACATGCGGCCGGCGAGAAACGTGCCAGCCGTCAGCACAACAGCGCGGGCCCTGATCTCCTGCCCCTCGGCCGTAATTACGCCCGCAATGCGATCGCCTTCCAGGATCAGGTTGTCAACAGAGTGTTCTGCCATCGACAGACCCGGCTGATTCTCGAGCAGGCGCCGTATTGCCTGCCGGTAAAGCTCTCTGTCCGCCTGCGCCCGGGTTGCACGAACCGCTGCGCCCTTGCTGGCGTTAAGCGTTCGAAACTGGATGCCCGCCTGGTCGGCCGCAGCGGCCATTGCGCCGCCCAAGGCGTCGATCTCTTTAGTCAGGTGCCCTTTGCCGATGCCGCCAATGGCAGGGTTGCAGCTCATTTGCCCAAGCGTCGAGAGCTTGTGCGTCGCTAAAAGGGTTCGCGCACCTGCCCGTGCGGCCGCCAGGGAAGCTTCCGTGCCGGCGTGGCCGCCGCCAATTACGATGACATCGAAGGTTGCAGACATTGGTCAAAAAATGAGCAATTGTGGCCGCGCATTCTAGTCTCTTCCGCTTTACTTGTCTGTTCCCAGTGGCGAAGATGGCCGCGCCCAAGGCTCTTAACAGGTACACGATGCCAAAATTCGCACCTATCATGTTGTTGTTGGTTTCCGCAGCGACGTCCGCGGAGCCGACGCTGGAGCTCAACGACTGCCGCATTAGCGCCGGCCCGGGAAGCGCCAGCATTGCTGCTCGCTGCGGCACGCTGATTCGGCCACTGGATCCATCAAGCGCTGACTCCGAAAGCATCGAATTAAGCGTTGCCGTTGTCCCGGCACTGACGCTGGAGCCGCCAGCGGATGCCTTTGTGCCGATTGCCGGTGGCCCGGGCATGTCATCGATACATTTTTATGCCGGCTGGGCCAGCGCCTTCGAGCGCGTGCGGCAACATCGCGACATTTTGCTCCTCGATCAGCGCGGTACGGGCGAATCAGCGCCAATGACCTGCGATGTTGATGACGAAATCGTCGAGGGCGCGTATACCGAAGAAGATACGCTGCGCGCCGTTGAGGACTGCCTCGCCACGCTACCGTATGACCCGCGGTTCTTCACAACCAGCGTCGCCGTTACTGATCTTGAGGCTTTGCGCGTAGCGCTGGGTTACGACTCGCTAAACCTCTACGGCTCTTCCTACGGAACGCGCGTTGCCCAGCACTTCGCGCGCCGCTACCCAGACAGTACGCGAACGATTGTCAT
>CAYTNO010000033.1:0-10678 GCA_964439125.1 uncultured Woeseiaceae bacterium
ACGCACCATCGAACTGTGATGTCGTACCAAATGCCGACACCGTTGCTACCAGATCGACCGCCTCGCCCGGATCGGTCGCGTACATAACATCGTCCGGAACAATGCCCGGATCGGCAGGGACAACCGGCGGTGCCTCACCCGAGTAAACCCGAACCCAATCGACCTCCAGCGTTGCCGGAAACGGCGTGGTCCCGTTGGGCGAGCCGGGGAAATTTCCGCCTACTGCCAGGTTGAATAGGATATGGAAAGGTTGGTCAAACGGCGCGGGGTATGGTGCGGCCGTCGAGGACCAGAAATTCTCCACCCTGTACAACGTGCCGTCTAGGTACCAGCGCATTTCGAACTCGTCCCACTCGAAAGCGTAGGTATGAAAGTCCTCGGTCACGTCAGGGCCTGGTGTATGCGTTACAGAGCTTGATAGATTTGCCGGAAACACGCCGCCATAGTGAATCGTCGCGAATATCTCATTGCCGTTGGTTCCGTCAAGATTAATCGCTTCGACGATGTCAATCTCGCCGCTGGCCGCCCAAACGCCGTAGTTAGTGTCTTGCGGTAACATCCAGAATGCCGGCCAGAGACCCTGACCCGACGGCAACTTCATACTTGCCTCGACTCTCCCGTATTGAAAGGCAAAGCGATCCTCGGTATTGATTCTTGCAGACGTGTAGTTCAAATCACCAATTGACTCTCGCTGTGCGGTGATGCTCAGCACGCCATTAGCCAGTTGCGCGTTGTCGGGCAAGTAATACTGCAGCTCATTGTTGCCCCAGCCTCCCGGGAGCCCCACCTCGGTGCCGTCGCCCGTGGCGAAAAACCAGACCTCGGGATCCAGTTGCGCGCCGTCAAACTCATCACTCCAGACCAGCGTCAAGAGGTCGCCGTCAGCTACCTGGAAAGTCTCGGGGATAGTCAGCGTTGGATTAATGACGTTCTGGTTGGTCTGGTTGCCCGGATCAGCCGTGGGGATATCGATAGTCTCAACCCCTGAAAGCGGCACCGGCCGACCATCGTCGGTACATGCGGTTACGATCATTGCTGCGGCTAATGACACCGCGCAGCGCTGCAAAGCTAGCGAACGAAAACTCATGGAGAACCCCTCAACATGCATGTCCAGACGAAGCATTCAATAGCAGGTGACGTTTGCCCGTCTATAAGTATTGGCACCCTAAGCGATGCCAATTATTCTTCTGATAATACAAGTCTAAGCGCAAATTGACAGCGCTGTCAGTAGATAGTTATACCTACGAATGACAGCGTTGTCAATATGAGCAGGGTAGTCGCCCGAACGGACTTTTACATAAGTAAACGCAGGCTCTGAAGCACGAAAATTCAAGCCAAAAAAAAGGCCAGCATTTAGCTGGCCTTTTACGGTGCGATTTCCTTATATAGCGCGACCACCTCACGCGACCCGGAAACGTCTGGGCATCCATAGACGCCATTTTTGCTCACGAGTATCTTGAGCCTGACCAGCCAGGTTCTGGCGTAGTCGATCATGGGCGATCGCTGGCGCCATGGCGAACGATGTAACCGTCCGCATGCCGCCGAGGCTAAGCCTGAATTCGTCTCGGGCCAATTTGTCTTTCTTCATCAGAGTTTCTCCTCCGTAGCTAACGTGACTATTTGTTAATCGCCGATCCGCTTGTGCGATCGACGGTTAAACTTTAGGCAATAGGCGCGCAGGCCACAAACGGGAATAACTCACCTCTGGGATGAGAAAAAATCAGGCTGCAAAACATGGGTTTTGTGGATCAGGTCTCACTTGCGAACTGCGGATTCATGTTTGGCCGCAATTGCCGTGGAGACGATGTCTCTTAAACGCTCGTTAGACTGCGCTTGCCGGCCAGAAGCCGAGCCGCCTCGCTGGGCAAGTAGTTCAGTGCCGCAATCGCCCGCTTGACGCGTTCTTGTGTCACGGCACGTACGTTCGGCTCGCGGTTGACTACGCGCGACACGGTCTTGATCGAGACTCCCGCAAGTTCGGCGACATCGTAAACGGTAGCTTTGTTCTGCGCATTACGCACAGGGGAAGTATGCGGCTTGATGATAGAAGCACATCCACGGACGCGGTCTCGACTCCCGACCATCTGGATCCTTGTTCAAGCGATCGTCAGCCATCGCCGGCGCGGCGGTGAACGAGCTAATCGTGTTCATGCCACCCAGGCTGAAGGTGAACGCATCACGTACAGTTTTATCTTTCTTGAACATCTTGTCTTTTTTGAACATTTTCTCTTCTCCGTAGCCATCCAGGCTATTCGCTGATCGTCGAACCGCGTATGCCGGGTCGACGTGCGAACAATAGGCAGGCATAGCGATGACCACAAACGAAAAGAACTCAGGTCTGAGTTGAGAAAAATTCAGGGGCGGCCCGCGAATTTCTGCAATATCCAGTCGCGTAGACGAATGACACTTTCATCGTCTGCCCTCTCCTCTTTGCAGACCAGGTAGTAACTGACGTCGGCAACAAATTCCTTCTTGAACAGCCGCACGATACTGCCCTCGTCGAACCACAGATTTCCTACTGGAACTGGCACCAGTGCCGCGCCGATGCCGCGTTGAGCCGCTCTAACCACAGCGATCATCGAATCCAGGCGGATGATCTTGGTGTTCTCAGGGAGTCGAATGCCTGCGGCGTTAGACCACTCTGTCCAGGCCTTGGGGCTAGTTTCATGCACGATGATCGGGAACTCGCTGACGATCCTCTTGTTCTTGACGATCAGTTTCTGCATGAACTCCGGTGAACCTGCCGGCGCCATTCGCAATGGGAAAAGCAGATTCGATGGCATGTCCGATGGCGGTGATCGAAACAGTCGAATCGACAGATCAGCATCTGCAGGATGTTTTTCTGCGGACTCGTCACTCGTACCGACCTGGATATCGATCTCCGGATGTTCAGCCGTGAATTCACTCAAGCGCGGCACAAAAAACTCGCTGGCAAAGAACGGTTGCACCGAGATTCGTATGGAACTGCTTATGGCACCCGTTTTGTAGCCAGCAACAACAGAGTCCAGTTGATCGATGAGCGGGCTAACATCTGCATATAGCAATTTGCCGGTTTCCGTAAGGCTGCGTGAGCGGCTGCTCCCTTCAAAGAGCGGCTCACCAAGCTCCTCTTCGAGGCTCTTGATCTGGTGACTGACCGCCGATGCAGTGACGAAAAGCTCTTCGCTTGCAGTGCGAAAGCTGCCATACCGTGCCGCAACGCAGAATGTTCTGAGTCCGCGCAGAGAAATTTTGGGTGTTCCTACCATTGTCGGCTACTTGAGCACCTGTTTCGGCGTCCGGTCTACGTTGAACATTCCCCAATGTTTTTCCGCGCCCAGCGGAACAGCCGGATCGCCTTTCCAGGGCTCATCGAACGCTTCGAAGAAAAATACCGTAATGTTGCTCTTGGTCGCCCAGCTCTGCAGTTCGCGATAGTAGCGAGCCTGATCAGTTTCGTTCGCGCGATCGCCAAACTCGATGGAGACGGTTGCCCAGCCTGCCTCGAGAATGGCTATTGGCTTGTCGGGCAACGCCGCGTGGACGTCCTCAGTATTTTCGACCGTATAGGCCAGCGCCTCGTCGATACTCTTCTCTTCCCATGCCGGATAGGTATGGACGCCAATAAAGTCGACTTCGGCCGCTAGCGGCGCGCCGTCGCGTATCCACCAAACGTAGTTGTCCGCAACCGTCACGGGCTGCTCAATGGCTGCTTTAACCTGACGAACGTAGGCGATTACGTTCTCCAGCGGAACCATGTGATCATTCCAGTCGACCAGTGCTTCATTGCCCACGTTAACAGCGACGACGATGTCATCGAATTGCCGGGCAAGCTCGATACCGCGTTCGACTTCCGCGATGTTTCGTAGCGTGTTCTCGGCCAGCTCTGATTCGGGTATAGGCTCATCGCACCAGGCACACCCCTCGTGGTTACTGAATTCCGCCTCCAGCCACATTCCCAGCAAGACTTTGATGGGCAAATCGTGCTCGTGAATCAGCTCCAGCGTGGTTCGGGTGTTTGCTCCTGAGTCGTAAAGTCGAATGAGTCCGAAGTCATGCGCAACGAGTATTTGGAGGTCTTCAAGGATTTCGGCACGGCTCGGATTCACGGCGCCGTCGCCCCGATCCGGATGTTGTCCTTCGCGAAAGCCAGAATACGAAATTGCCATGACCTCCCCGACCAGCAAGTCGCCCGGCGCTTGATTGATTTCCGCAATC
The DNA here is from genome assembly GCA_964439125.1 of uncultured Woeseiaceae bacterium. Classification (GTDB taxonomy): domain Bacteria; phylum Pseudomonadota; class Gammaproteobacteria; order Steroidobacterales; family Woeseiaceae; genus UBA1847. The sequence goes on from CAYTNO010000033.1 coordinate 4,198, forward strand.
GATGTCGAAGTAACCAGCCCAGCCGCGATTGCTATGAGTGCAGCAATTAATCTGACTCTTAAGTTCATCACCTACTTACCTCCTGGTGGACGCTCAGTTGCAGCGATAAGCAGCCAGGTTTGCGAACTAACATTCTCGCGCAAAGCCAGCAAGTCTTGCATCTCGTCGAGGTCACGATCGGGGTTCGCCGAGAGCATGGCCTCTGCCATCGGAACCGGATTGAGGTAATTCGAAAAATCGACCGTACTGTAGTTGTATGGAATCGACGTGCCGACCGGCGTGACCAATGTGTACATCGCCCAACCGGATCGATGTCCGTCAGCTAGCAGCGCCTCATGGCCGGGCTTGAAGACCCTGGATTCCATCCGCTCATACGCATCCGGATCCGCGGCATGCATCATATTGACGACTGCGAAGCGATGCTCTTTGATCTCCGTACCATCAACCGCCAGCCAGAGTTCGGTAGCAACATGCTGACGTGATGCCCATGTTCTGGCCATCGCTTCTGCGAAGTCATCTTCAGGATGAACAGTTTCGAAAACATCTCCGACAGGCGGATTGCTATTGAGTTGCTCGTGCCCGAGGTGCGTCGTCACCGTGTAGTAGTCACATTTGGATCGATCCCCATACATCACCCAGTACAGAGCCCAGCTATTTTGTTCGCCCTTATTCACCAATTCCTGGTGCATGGCTTGCCAGATTTCCAGTTCGACAGTGGTGTAATCAACGCTCGTCGATTTCATGCAATCAACTGATACATACAACGGCCGTGTCTCATTGTCCTGTGCGACAGACGTGCCAAATATCACGACCGCAAACGTCGCGACAGCGATGATTCGCTTGTTAACTGTTGTCACATTCCTCTCCCTGGACTATTCGGAACTCTGTGCGCAATTCGGTTTCCGAACTGCCGCCTATCCACACATGAAACTCGCCAGGTTCGGTGACGGGTTGCATGTCGCGACCGTAGAACGTGAGATCGCTGGTGTGCAGCTCGAAATCAACCGTAACAGTCTCATGCGGTTCCACGCGCACGCGCCGAAAGCCTTTTAGCTCTTTCACCGGGCGTGTGATGCTCGCGACGACATCGCGGACATAAAGCTGCACGACTTCATCGGCGGCAACGTCACCGACATTGGTCAACTCCGCGCTGATCGTCACAGTATCATCGAGGCCAATTTCATGCGCACTAACACGAATGTTCTGGTAGTCAAATTTTGCGTACGACAAGCCGTGCCCAAAAGCGAACAGAGGCGTGAAATGTGTGTCGAGGTGGAAGGCAGTCATGCCCAGCGACGTTTGCGGTGCGCGCGTGTCGATGTCATCGATATGCACGACAGTGTCCTTTGACGGCGGCTTGCCCGAGTTCTTTTGGCTGTAATAGATCGGGATCTGACCCACCATGCGCGGGAACGTCGCCGGCAACTTGCCGGAGGGCGACTCGACGCCAAACAGCAGTTCCGCAATTGCCGGGCCGCCCATCGTACCGGGGTGCCAGGCGTACATTATGGCGTCTACCTGGTCGACTATATTTGTCAGTGTCAGTGGCCTGCCCGCCAGAATCACGGCGATAACCGGCTTGCCCGTTTCCCTGATGCGTCGCACGAGTTCCGCCTGGTCGCCCGGCAAATTGATGTCTGCGCGTGAGTGCGCCTCTCCGGAGAGAATCGACTCCTCACCGAGGAACAGGATGGCAGCATCTGAATCGCGTGCAATTTCTACAGCGTCGTCAAATGCAGCATTCACCTTGCTGCGCGAATTCTCCATCGCGCGCACATAGCGAACATTTACGTCGTGGCCGACAAGGCTGTGGATTGCATGCATCGGCGTGATACTAAGATCCACATCACCGTCGAATATCCAGGTGCCCAGCTGCTGGTACGGCGCGTCGGACAGTGGTCCGATAACAGCGACCGTGTTCAGCTGCTCAGCCGACAAGGGCAACACTGCATGCTCGTTCTTGAGCAAGACAACACTTTCGAGGGCCGCCTGTTTTGCCGTTTCGAGTGACCGCTCGTTCGCGATCGGCGGCAAATCCGCAGGGTTCGTGAACGGGCTTTCGAAGAGTCCCAAACGAAACTTGGCGCGCAGAATATTCGCAACAGCTGTATCGATGACCTGCATATCGATACGGCTCTCGTGAACCAGTTCGGCAAGGTGATTACTGTAAGCGTCACCTGCCATTTCCATGTCGACACCCGCTGTAGCGGCCTCGAACGCAGACTCCTTGTCATTCTCTGTCAGCCCATGAATCTGCAATTGCCGAATCGAGTCCCAATCGCTGACAACGAGGCCATCAAACTCCCATTCGTCTCGAAGAACCTGGCGAAGCAGGAATTCATTGCCAGTAGCAGGTATGCCGTTGAGATCGGAAAACGATGTCATCAGAGACGTTACGCCGGCGTCGACGGCTGCCTTGAACGGCCGCAAATAAACATTTCGTAGCTTGGTCTCCGGAACGTTCGTTGTCGCGTAGTCACGGCCACTTTCGACCGCCCCATAGCCGGCGAAGTGCTTCGCGCATGCGGCAATCGCGCCGGGAGCCGTAAGGTCGTCGCTCTGGAATCCTTCGACCATCGCAGCACCAAGTGTGCTCGTGAGAAGTACGCACTCACCAAAACTCTCGGCAATACGGCCCCAACGGGCGTCACGCGATATATCGATCATAGGGGCAAACGTCCAGTTTATTCCTGTAGTCGCTGCCTCAAGTGCTGCCAAGCGCGCACCCTCTCTGACCAGATCGGGGTTCCAGGATGCTGCCTGTCCCAGCGGGATCGGCAAAATCGTCTTAAAGCCATGGATAACATCGCGGCCCACCAACAGCGGGATGCCCAAGCGAGTTTCCTCAACGGCAATGCGCTGAAGCTCATTCACTGTATTGACATCTGTGATGTTGAGTACCGATCCAATACGTCCGGCTCGCAAAGCGTCAGCAAGATAGTCCGGGGCATAACCGTGACTCGCATCAAGCTGACACATCTGGCCGATTTTTTCGGCCAATGTCATCCGGGCAAGCAACGCACTTACACGTTGCTTGATCGTCTCAGCTTGGTTTATCGGATTTGCTGTAGAAGTGTTCATTTTTCATTATTACCGGGACGCGACTGTCGCCCCAGGATGTCATCCCGACAATACTTGATAAAATGGATTTCTAGCAGTATTTGACAGCGCTGTCAATTTGCTGGAGGATGGCCAAAATAATAATAATGCCCTTATTCTGGGTGGGGGACGACTGGCATGAACCAAGCCACGCATCACGTTACAGCGCCTGAAGACCGAATCCCGTTTCATCAAAAACTGATTTTTGGTACCGGCGCGTTTGTAAACAACATACTCGCGGCGGCGATGGGTGGCATGGTGATCGTCCTCAATCTAGGGCTCGGCATGAATCCAGCGCTCGTCGGATTGCTCGGCGCCCTGCCCCGGATAACTGACGCCATCACTGACCCGCTGATGGGGTACATATCCGACAACACCGAATCACGATTCGGACGGCGACGCCCCTACATCTTCGTTGGCGCGATCGCAGTCGGCATCATCTTCGCATTGCTTTGGCAATTGCCTGTCGCCAAGAGCGAGGCTTTCTATTTCTGGTACTTCCTTAGCGGCTCGATACTTTTTTATCTTGCCTACACGGTTTTCGCCACACCCTGGGTCGCGCTCGGCTACGAACTGACCCCCGACTACCATGAGCGCACGCGTCTGATGGGCGTACAGAATATCGTTGGCACGATGGCCTATGTCATTGCGCCGTATTTCCTGCTGATCATGCAGAACAAAATACTGTTTCAGTCTGACGACTCGACGTTGGGTTTCGGCGTCGAGCTTATCGAAAAAGATATGGTACAGGGCGCTGCCGACCTGGCCATCATCATCGGCATCGTCGTTGTAGTCATGGGCGTGATGCCGGCTATTTTCCTGCGCGAACGATACAAAGCCATCGCAGTAGCTGAGGCTCATGAAAAAGACGCGGCAGTTGAGAGCGCCGGCAGCATAATGATGCGCAACATGAAGGAGTTTTTCATCGGCTTCGGCAAAGCCCTCAAATTCAAACCTTTCCTGAAACTGTGTGCCGCAACATTTCTTGTCTTCAACGGCTTCATTATGATCGCGGCATTCCAGTCGTACGTCATTATCTATTACGTATTCGGTGGCGATACCAATGCGGGTTCCGAGTTCGTCGGTCATGCAGGATCGTTGGGCGCAGTCTCGTCCTTTGTGGTCATTTTTCTCGTCACCTGGCTGGGCCCCAAGTTTGGCAAGCGTCGTGCATTCTACGTTACGACCGCTTTGTCGATGCTTGGCTACCTGTTGAAGTGGTTCTGTTACAACCCCAAATACCCGTGGTTAGTCTTGCTCCCGGCACCGCTGATGGCGTTCGGCCTGGGCGGCCTGTTCACCCTTATGCCCGCAATGGTCGCCGACGTGGTCGATGCGGACGAACTGCAAACACATGAGCGGCGGGAAGGTATGTACGGCTCCATATTCTGGTGGGTCGTGAAACTCGGCATGGCGGCTGCATTGGCTGCTGGAGGATTTCTCCTGAATGCAACAGGCTTTGACGTGACCCTTGGCGGAGAGCAGGCTGCGAGAACGATATACCTGATGCGCATTTTCGACGTATCCGTGCCGTTCGTAGCTTCCGGTATCGCCATCTGGGCAATCACCACTTACACCATTACTGAAGAAAAGGCCTATGACGTGCGACAACAACTCGAAGCGCGGCGCGGAACCTAAATGGAGCAACTAAAATTTAAAGAGAAGTTGGGCTACGGCCTTGGCGATACCGCGTCCAATTTCTTCTTTGCGACATTTAACGTTTTCCTGCTCTATTACTACACAGACATTTTCGGCCTGACAGCAGCTGCTGTGGGAACCATGTTCTTGTTGACTAAAATCCTGGACGCCGTAAGCGACCCGATAATGGGCCTGATCGCCGATCGGACCAATTCTCGCTGGGGAAAGTTTCGCCCGTACTTGTTGTGGGCCGCTGTCCCCTATGGCATTTGCGGCTACGCGATGTTTGCCAATCCCGACCTCTCCTACGCAGGCAAACTTATTTATGCCTACGTCACTTATTCACTGATGATGCTGGCGTACACGGCGATCAATGTGCCCTACTCGGCGTTGATGGGCGTGATTTCGCCTTCGTCGATCGAACGCACCAAGGTTGCCAGTTACCGGTTTTTCTGTGCTTTCGCCGCAGGTTGGCTCGTGGGCACGTTTGTAACACCGCTAAAGAACATCCTCGGCGGTGGTGACGAGGCGTTGGGATTCAAGCTCACCATGGCCATTTTTGCCGTGGTCTCGGTCGCCTTATTCTGGATCACGTTTGCAACAACTAAAGAACGTGTCGTTCCCACGCCCATGAAGTCCGATTTGAAACTGGATTTCAAGGCCTTGCTCGCAAATGGCCCCTGGAGAGCATTGTTCGCGACCGGGATCTTCACGTTGATCAATATCGCCGTGCGCAATGGCACCTTGTTGTATTACTTCAAGTACTACGTGGGCGACGACGGCACCCGGATTTTTCTGATCTTCGACAAGACCGCAGTTTTCCTGTCATTAGGTCTACTGGCGATGATGGTCGGCGTCGCGTTGACGAAAACATTGAGTCAACGTTTCGAGAAACGCCAACTAATGATCGTACTGTCCCTGCTGAATGCGCTTTCGATGGCTGTCTTTTATTTCACGCCTCCCGATCAGTACTGGCTTATGGTGGCGATCAATTGTGCAGGCATGTTGGCCGCAGGACCGACCCCGGCACTCGTTTGGTCAATGTATGCAGATTGCGCTGACTACGGCGAGTGGAAAAGCGGACGGCGTACAACTGCACTGGTGTTTTCCACTGTGCAGTTTTCGCACAAAATGGGCCTTGCAGTTGGTGCGGGTCTTGCCGGAATTATCCTATCCTGGTTTGGCTTCGTGGCAAATGAAACTCAAACGGCGACGTCATTGGCGGGCATCCGCTTCATGTTCAGCGTTTTTCCCGCGGCATTTGCGCTCATGGGCATAGTCGCTATTTACTTCTATCGTATCGACAGAAACACGATTGAGGAGATTGAGCGGGACTTGTCAGTGCGACACGATACTGCTTAGTCCTCGCCGATATCCGCGTCGGCCAGTTTATGGCCCCAGTCCTGTTTTGCGGACAGATAGCGGCGGTTCGATTTGGTGACGCCGAAGACATGTTTGACGGCCGTGATGTCGGTTAGTCCGGCCGCCGTCAGGTCATCGATTTTCTTCGGGTTGTTCGTCAACAGTCGAAACGGACCGTCTTTGTGGAAGAACTTGATTAGCGCCGCCGCATCACTGAAATCTCGCGAATCATCCGGCAGACCCAGCGTACGATTCGCCTGGTAGGTATCCTCACCGCCATCCTGTAACAGGTAGGTGGCCGCCTTCGCCCACAAACCAATGCCCCGCCCTTCGTGGCCCGACATGTATATCAGCATGCCGCCCTGCTCATCTTTACTGATCA
>CAYTNO010000034.1:0-10590 GCA_964439125.1 uncultured Woeseiaceae bacterium
ATCGCCACCACAGGAAGCTTCACCTTCCTTGTCGCCGCCACAAGAGGCTTCGCCCTCTTTGGCTCCCTTATCGCCGCCACAAGAGGCTTCGCCCTCTTTAGCGCCCTTGTCGCCGCCACAGGTGCCTTCACCGGCGCTGAGCATGTAGCCCGCGGTCAGCGTTGACATGGCAAATGGGCTTTCAACGGTATCTGCGCTTGCAATGCTGCTCGACAGAGCGAATGAACCTGCAAGTGCTACGCCAACGGCCAACGCGATCGGCTTTGCTATTTTCTTCTCGGACATTATTTGTTCTCCTACTGGGGTTGGTTGCCCAAGCTGGGCATATGGATTGGCGGGCAGCGCACTAAGTGCTCCACGTCACCGATTTCAATACTCTTTCTTCAATTAAATCGAGGCGTTCTTCCCGAACACCGATGATGGCGATGCTACCGCTGCCGACGGGCAGGATTACGCCGTGTACCGTGTCACCTTCCAATGGCAACGCGCTCGGTATTTTCTCTTCCGGCATCAACAAGATCGTTACCGGACCATGCTCACCCTGAATAACGAGGTGTGGTACATCCTTACCGTTGATCTCGCAGCTCTGCGCGTACGTTATCAGGCCGGCGCTGCGATCCATGCTGGCAATACTTGCGGGCACGACCGAGCGGAACCGCTCATCGCTGACCGCGACGTCCGTGACGACAAGAGCATTGGGCTCGTGGTCAAGGTGTGCGAGCACGTCTTCGGCCAGTGTTCGATTATCAACACCAACAAAACGAATGCCTATCAGCGCCGCAACAACAACCGTGGCCGCCATCGCAAACCAGGTGGGGGGCGAAAATCGTCGTCGCGAACCCAGTGACACAACATTGCTGGTTTCGATTTCCGGCAACTCCGGCATGTTGAGCTCGGGGACGTTCAGCGACAGAGCGCGCAGGATTTTATCGTCAAGTGCGATCATTTCCTGCCGATACGCCTGGCAAGAGCTGCACTCACTCAAATGGCCCGCGCCTCCGTCAAAAGACGGATCGCCGGAGATTGCTTCTCTGTATTCGTCGCAATTCATGCTGTCACCATCTGCTCTCTAAGTTTGGCGCGTGCGCGATGCAGCCTTGTTAGAACCGCACCTTGCTTGAGCCCCATCTGTTCACCGATCTCGTTCGTGCTGAAGCCCATCAGGACCTGCAGTACAAGCGGCTCGCGGTAGTCGTCTTCAAGTTCGTAAATTGCTTCTCGCATGTCGTCGAGCTCGTCATTTGGTTCCTCTGCCAACAGCGCCGCCTGCGACGCCGTTAAGTTGTCTATGTCCACGGTCTCCAGCCTCTTGCGTTCGAAGTATCGTGCGTTTTCCCGCCTCACAATCGTCAGCAACCATGGTTTTGCTGCCGCGTCGTCGCGCAATGATTCCAGCGATTTCCATGCTCGTAGCAGCGCTTCCTGTACGACGTCTTCGGCAATCGTCTTGTCCCGACTCAGCCAGGCCGCGTAGCGATACATGTCCCGATGAAATACACCCACGATTTGATCAAACCTCTGACGCCGTGAGGCGGCGGTTTTGCTGCTATGCATAATCAGTTGACCCGTACCCTTGTGTATTTATTACTGAATCGGCAAAGAAACTGCGGCTCAGACGTGGAAACCCTGTCTAAATACAGGGAAAATGGACAATTATTGTGTTTATATCCACTTGCTATGAGTACATCAAATATTGGTCAGTTCCCTCAGGTTCGTCTTCGGCGTAGCCGGCGCACCGCCGCATTGCGAAACCTGGTCGCAGAAACCGCACTCGGACCCACGGATTTAATTTACCCTGTTTTCGTTCTTGATGGCCAGAAACGCATCCAGGCGGTGCCCTCTATGCCCGGAATTGAGCGCAAGAGCGTCGACGTCCTGCTCAAGGAGCTTGAGCGCGTGTCGGAGCTCGGAATACCGGCAATAGCGCTTTTCCCGGTGATCGACGCCGAGCAAAAGAGCCTCGATGCTGCCGAGTGTGCCAATCCGGACGGGCTCGTCCAAACCACGGTGCGCGCGGTAAAAGCGGAATTTCCTGACCTCGCCGTGATGACAGATGTCGCTCTGGATCCCTACACAACCCACGGCCAGGACGGCATTATCGATGACGCCGGCTACGTGCTTAACGATGTGACGGTTGCCATGCTCGTCCGCCAGGCGGTGTCGCATGCTGATGCGGGTGCTGACGTGGTCGCGCCATCAGACATGATGGACGGCCGCATTGGCGCCATTCGCAGCGAACTTGAAGCCCGGAGCCATAGCAATACGATAATTCTGGCCTACGCCGCGAAATACGCATCATGCTATTACGGGCCTTTCCGCGATGCGGTCGGATCCACACTGAATCTCGGCGACGGTGACAAATCAACCTATCAGATTGCGCCCGCCAACAGCGATGAGGCGTTGCGCGAGGTCGGCCTCGACCTGCAAGAGGGTGCTGATATTGTCATGGTCAAGCCGGCGATGCCGTATCTCGACATTATCCGGCGCGTAAAAGAAACGTATGGCGTACCGACTTTCGCCTACCAGGTCAGCGGTGAATACGCGATGCTAAAAGCGGCGGCCGACAACGGCTGGCTCGATGAGCGCGCAGCTGTGCTGGAATCTTTGCTGTGTATCAAACGAGCCGGCGCCAATGCTATCTTGTCGTATTATTCGATGGCTGCGGCAACCTGGCTGGCTGAATGAGCGAAACAACCATCATCGATCGCTACGGTGTAATGGGCTACCCGGTTTCTCACAGCCGCTCGCCCGTTATTCACCGTCTGTTTGCGCTACAAACTGAGCAGGACATGCAATATGAACTGTTGCAGGTCACGCCGGAGAAACTCGAGACCGCCGTTCGTCAATTTCAGCGCACGGGTGGCAAAGGTCTCAACATCACGGTACCGCACAAAAGCACTGTAGCCCGCCTCGTCGACAAAACCAGTGAGCGCGCCGCCACGGCCGGTGCGGTCAATACGCTTTCGTTCAGGGACGGTGAGATCCACGGCGATAACACCGACGGCATCGGCCTGTTGCGAGACCTTTCAGTCAATCTTGGCGTCAACCTCGAGGGTGCGAACATACTGCTACTGGGCGCGGGTGGCGCGACTCGCGGCATCGTCGGCCCGCTACTCGAAATGAGCCCCGCCTCACTGCGAATCGCTAACCGCACGCTCGACAAGGCACAGGAGATCGCTGAACATTTCGCGCGATCCGGGCCAGTGACTGCCTGCCGCTTCAACGTTGTACCGGTATCAGAGCCCTACGACCTCATTATCAATGCCACATCCGCCGGCTTGCAGGGGGACACGCCGCCGTATCCCGCGGCCGCAATCACAGAGCAGACCTACTGTTACGACCTGTCCTACGGACTCACCGCCACACCGTTTAGCGTCTGGGCTCGCGACAATGGCGCAGCTCACTCGGTTATGGGCTGGGGGATGCTTGTCGAGCAAGCGGCCGAATCGTTTCATACCTGGCGAGGCATTCGACCCAATACGGCGCCCGTCCTCAAGCAGATGCACATCAACGCATAGTGACGAGCTCTTCAGCGTTTGATGGGTGAATCGCGACTGTATCGTCGAAATCTGCCTTGGTAGCACCCATTCGCATCGCAACCGCGAAGCCCTGCATCATTTCATCGGCTCCCTCACCGATGACGTGACAACCCAGCACGCGCTCATCGTCTCCGGCGACCACCAGCTTCATAACGGAACGTTGCTTCTTGTCACCCAGTGCGTAATACATTGGCGTAAAACCTGACGAGTAAACTTTCACAGCATCGCCATACTCAGCCCGCGCTGCGTCCTCTGTCATGCCAACCGTACCTATCGGCGGATGGCTAAACACGACCGTCGGAATCAGCTTGTAGTCGAGGTGGCGGCCGTCCATTCCCCCGTACAGCCGATCAGCGAGCCGCCGACCCGCCGCGATCGCCACGGGCGTAAGTGCCGGGCGGCCTGTCACATCGCCAAGCGCGAATATATTCTCAACATTGGTTTGTTGAAAGTCGTCGGTCAGAATGAAGCCGCCGTCGTCCGATTGCAGGCCTGCATTACCGAGCTCCAGGCTCGCCACGTTCGGTGACCGACCAACGGCCCATAAGAGACAGTCGACAGGCCCGAACGCTCGACCGTCTTCTGCATGAAGCACGAGCCCGTCGTCTGTCTGCTCTACTGACGAGGGGATCACGCGCGTATCAATGCTGACACCGTCCTTTTGCATCGCTTCCATCAGCTGCTCGCCGAGCATCGAGTCGAAGCTCCGGATAATGCTGTCCTTGCGAACAACCATCTGCGTCTCGCTGCCCAGCCCGTTGAAAACACCGGCAAGCTCGACCGCGATGTAACCGCTGCCAGCAACCAGAACACGGCGTGGTCGTTCTTCCAGCTCGAAAAAGTCGTCCGACGTAATGCCCAGTTCGGCGCCTGAAATGTCGGGCACGATCGGTTGCCCGCCGGTCGCTACGACGATCCGGTCTGCATGATATTGCACGCCCTCAACCGCCACGGTATGTGCATCAACGAAACTAGCCGCGCCGGTGATAGTTGTAACGCCGCTCTTATCGAGGTTGTTCTCGTAAATTCCGTTCAGCCGATGCACGTAGCTATCGCGACGAGACTTGAGCGCCGCCCAGTCGTGCCCGTTAACGGCAACATCGAAGCCGTAGTCTGCCGCATGCGCGAAGTGGTGCGCATGACTCGCCGTGTACCACATCACTTTCTTTGGCACGCAGCCGACATTGACGCAGGTGCCCCCAAGTGGCCCATACTCGATGACGCCAACAGTTGCGCCGTACTCTGCCGCTCGCCGCGCGTGTGCAATGCCACCGCTGCCGCCGCCGATAACAAGCAGATCAAATCGATTAAGCACTTACTTTCTCCATGAAAACCAACCAATAGCGTGTGCTAACATTCTGCGCCTTACTGGAACATCAGCCATTCGCATGACCAACCCTTTACTCGACACCTCGTCGCTGCCGCGATTTGGTGACATTTTGCCTGAACACGTTGCGCCAGCGCTCAGCGAGCTTATCGCAGCGCACAGGGAAAAGCTCAACGAGCTTCTCGACAAATCCGATGACCCGACATTCGAGTCGCTTGTCGCGCCGCTCGAGGATATGGACCACGAACTGTCGCGGGTCTGGTCACCGGTCAGCCACCTGCAGGGCGTGCTTGGATCTCGCGAGTGGCGTGATGCCTACAACAAGGCCTTGCCCTTACTGACCGAGTACGGCACCGAATTATCACAAAACTCGCGCCTGCAAAAAGCCTACGCGGCTGTCGCGAAGGGTCTCGAGGGCGATGTCAGCTCAGCGAAGAAGAGTGTCGTCGCGCACGCCTTGCGCGACTTTCATCTCGCCGGCGTCGATTTGCCCGAAGCTGACAAGGCGAGATTCAAGGCCATCATGCTGCAGCTGGCCAAGACGCAGGCAGCTTTCGAGCACAACATCCAGGATGCGTCAGATGCCTGGAGCCTGCACATCGATGACGAAGGCGACCTCGAGGGACTGCCCGAGTATGCGGTACAGCGCGCCGCCGCTGAGGCCCGTAAACGGGACCGCCAGGGCTGGCTGCTGACGCTCGACTACCCGACCTACGACGCGATCATGCGACTCGCCGAGAAGCGCTCGCTGCGCGAGGCGCTGTACAAGGCGTGGGTAACGCGTGCGTCGGATAAAGGCGCCGACCCGGCCTGGGACAACAGCGACAATATTGCCGAGATCCTGTCGCTACGCCACGAGGCGGCGAACCTCGTCGGCTTTAGTAACTATGCCGACTACTCCCTCGCAACGAAGATGGCTGATACAACGGCCGAGGTAATCGACTTCCTTCGGCAGCTCGCGTCACGCTCCCGGCACGCCGCCGAGAAAGAACTGGTCGAACTCACCGAGTTCGCGGGTCGAGCACTTGCGCCCTGGGACGCCGCTTTCTGGCTTGAAAAACTGAAACAGAAGAAGTACTCGATATCCAACGAGGAGCTGCGGCAGTTCTTCCCGGCACAAACAGCGATTGATGGCTTGTTCAGCCTTGCGGAGCGGCTCTACGGCGTGACACTCAAGCGCGAGGCCGGAATTGCGACGTGGCAAGAGGACGTGCACTACTACAGCGTTCGCGATGAGCGCTCGGTTCTGATCGGCGGCTTTTACACCGACCTGTTCGCGCGCAGCGGCAAACGCAATGGCGCCTGGGTCGATGAGTGCGTTAATCGCAAGAAACTCAACGCGCATACGATTTTGCCAGTCGGCTACCTTGTGTGTAATTTCCCGCCGCCAGATGAGAGCAATGACAAGCGCTCCCTGTTGACTCACGATGACGTCGTAACGCTGTTTCATGAATTCGGACACATGCTGCATCACTTGCTAACCCGCATTGACTACCCGAGTATCGCCGGCATAAACGGCGTTCCCTGGGATGCTGTGGAGCTGCCAAGCCAGTTCATGGAGAACTTTGCCTGGAACTACGAGGTGCTGGAGCAGTGTTCTGCGCACGCTGAAACAGGAGAACCGCTACCTCCGCATTTGTTCAAAAAGCTGGACGAGAGCCGGCACGCCGGTGCCGCAATCGCGATGATGCGCCAACTTGAGTTTGGCCTCTTCGACTTTCGGCTGCACGCTGAATACGACCCAGCAGCGAGCAAGACGGCCCTGGATCTGCTCACCGAGGTTCGCGATGAAGCTGCACTGATACCGCAGCCCGATTACAACCGGTTGCCGCATGGCTTTTCGCATATTTTTGCTGGTGGCTATGCCGCCGGTTACTACAGCTACAAGTGGGCCGAAGTGCTGGCTGCGGATGCGTTTGGCGCTTTCGAAGAAGCTGGCGTGTTTGACGCGGAGACAGCGCATCGTTTCCGCAGCGAAATTCTGGAGGTTGGCGGCAGTTGTGACATCATGCAGGCCTATATCGCTTTTCGTGGCCGTAAGCCTGGTATCGATGCCCTACTGCGGCAAAGTGGGATAGCTACTGAATGAAAATCGCGACCTGGAATGTCAACTCCATGAATGTGCGGGCGCCGCACGTGCTCGAGTGGTTGGCCGCCAACGACCCGGACGTCCTCGTCTTGCAGGAGATCAAACAGCGTACGGAGGCCTTCCCTGTCGATGCGCTGCGAGAGGCTGGCTACGAGTCGATCGCCAGCGGTCAGAAGACCTATAACGGCGTTGCAGTTATCAGCAAATCCGTGCCGACAAATCCGGTTACCGACTTTCCCGGCTTCGAAGACCCGCAGCGCAGAGTGCTGGCAAGTACTGTGAATGGCGTGCGCATCGTCGATCTTTACGTTCCAAACGGACAGAGCGTTGGCTCGGAGAAATTCGAGTACAAGCTCGGCTGGCTCGCGGCATTGCAGGGCTTTCTTGAGCAGGAGCTGGCGCAGCACGACAAGCTTGTCGTGCTCGGCGACTTCAACATCGCGCCGGCTGATGAAGATGTGTACGACGCCGAAAAGTGGGGAGGCGACGTTCTCTGCAGCCCGCAGGAACGCGAAGCCCTGCGCAAGCTACTCGAGCTTGGGTTGACGGATGTGTTTCGCAAGTTCGAACAGCCCGAAAAAAGCTTCAGCTGGTGGGACTATCGCGCGGCAGGTTTCCGCCGCAATGCCGGACTTCGAATTGACTTAATCCTGACAAGTGCGTCGATGGCGGCAATTTGCACCGGCAGCCATGTCGACAAAGAACCGCGCGCCTGGGAGCGCCCGTCCGACCACGCCCCGGTGGTAGCGGAGTTTGATATTTGATTGGCCAACCGACGTCTTCGATTGCCGACAATGACATGACATATTGCCGGTTTTCGCGCTGTCCGCGAAGGGCTGCCCGTGTATTATTCGGGTGAATAACAATAAGAACAAAATCATGTCTCAGGATCGCCGTAACGACTACGACGTCACCAATACCGTGCAGGTCAGCAACCCTGCCATGGTTCGCAATGCTGTTTACGAACTCTACAGTGGAGTGTTTCCTGGCGCGTCTTTCGACAAACTCTGGCTGGCCTTTCACGATTTCGAGCGTTTGTTTAGCGGCCGATTCCCCGGTTACAAGGGCTGCGATACGACCTACCACGATGTTCAGCACACACTGGACATGACGCTCGCGGTTGCACGGCTCGTCGCCGGTTACGAGCGCAGCGTAGAACCCCGAGATCGCCTCGGCGCACAACGCGCCCAGATGGCTATCGTTACCGCGCTCTTTCACGACTCCGGCTATATCCGCCACGACGAACGCGACGCTGAGTTTGCCAATGGCGCTGAATTCACACTTCAGCATGTCTCGCGCAGCGCCGACTTTCTGCGCCGCTACCTGCCCGAACTTGGCATGGCCGGGGACGTTGCTGTCAGCAGCATGATCGTCCATTTTACGGGCTATGAAATCGACCTCGATGACATTGAACTCGACGATCCTCGCGACATCATTTGCGGGCACCTTGTTGGCACCGCAGATATGATCGCGCAAATGGCCGACCGCTGTTATCTCGAGAAATGTCGCGACCGGCTTTACAAGGAGTTTGTCGTTGGTGGCGTCGCAATCGAGAACGCCAGGCCCGGCGAATATATGGTGCGGTACAAATCCGGCCTGGACTTGTTAAAAAAGACGCCGGTGTTTTATCAGCAGGTGATGCGCGACCGGCTGCATCGCAAGTTCAATCGCTGCTATCGGTACATCGAGGTTTTGTACGATGGGCAAAATCCGTACATCGATGCTATCGCCAGCAATATATCGCACCTTGTGCGAGTGATTGAGGGCGGTGAGTGGACGTTGCTGCGTCGAGAGCCGCCGTATTTCCTCGGCATAGTGAATGCGGTGCATGACCTCGAAAAACTCGTGACGCAACAGCTGCAGTCGTTTACCGGGCGTCCCATTGAAATCAAGAATGGGTTATTGATGCCCATCTGACGCCGGCTTCGGTTTGTCTTGCTGCTCCTCCCACTTTCGGATCGCCATGAATTCTGTGCGGTTGAGTCTGCGCTGTGAGTAGAACGCCGCTATACCCGCGGCGAACAGTGCGTAGATAACATCAACCGGTGACAGTGCCTCATCAAAGAATACGGGCCAGGTCATGTTCGTTGCCGCGCGAAGGATGGCGATCGTGCTGGTGTCAAGTTCCTCTGCCGTAAATGCAGCCGCGACGATGACGTTAGCAAACAACGACCCGGCCAGCGTGATGGCGATAGCGATCAAGGGAAACCGCCAATCGATTCCTCGCCCGGCCCGTCGAATGACAAGCCCGACGACAACGCCGAGCAACAGCGTCATCCAGGGGAATATGCTGCCGCGCAGCGTCGACACCATTGCCCATAAGACAGCGAACAGAATAACGGCGATCAATGCGGCCAGAATTGCGTCGCGAACGGACTGTTCGTTGATGAGGCGCAGGCCGTCCGCCGGCTGCGCCATCGCAGGCGTGTCGGGCGTGTGCCGTTTGCGCATGCGGAACACGCTCTTTATTTGCTCGTTCGCCACTGTTGATCAGACTTTGCGGGCGATGTCGCCTACCTGAATGTCACCAGACTGGACAACTTTCGCGCAGATGCCACGAAAGTTCCGTGTTTTGCCCATGCCGGAATTGACGAACACGATGGCCTCCGTCCCGAATCGTGCAGCGAACTTCTTGCATCCGGTGTGCGGTGGCTCGGTAACTTCGATGATTGCTCCTCCAAGCGCCAGCTGTGTGCCGGGCGGCAGA
Source organism: uncultured Woeseiaceae bacterium (assembly GCA_964439125.1). Taxonomy (GTDB): domain Bacteria; phylum Pseudomonadota; class Gammaproteobacteria; order Steroidobacterales; family Woeseiaceae; genus UBA1847. The sequence goes on from CAYTNO010000034.1 coordinate 9,663, forward strand.
TTTTCACTGCTGAGCTCCATGTCGAGGTACAGCTGATCGCCGGCGAGCTCGCGTCGCTCAAGTCCGTTCGCTACCAGTTCGGCGACACGGGAATTCATGATGTTGAGTTGCATGTCCGGGTCAGCCTGGCCGTCAGCCATGTGCCCGCTGCCGCGCGCTCGCCAGCTGTCACCCACAAGACCCTCTCTGATATCAAGGTGGCCTTTAGCGACGGACTCACGTTGATCGACGTCCGGACGCCTCACAATGAGCTGCAGGGGCCCTTCGTCTTTGGGAGATTGCAGAACACTATCAAGGCCTTGCGCTAGCTCTTTGGTGCTTAGGTGTTTGTCCATCGTCATTGTTATGGGGCATCCTTCTTGTCGTTAAGTATGATTTCTTGCCGAACTGTATTTTTACCGACCGCTCAAAAAGAGACCAAAATCACTTGTATACATCAAAATCAGGTATATACTGCGCCCAGCTAGAAAGTACGCCAACTATTTATTTTTAACGTTTCGAAGTTCCTTCTTGGTAGCTCGGCCTGTTTTTCATAAGTAATAGCAACATTTCCAGCCAAACGGTCTTTCACGAGACCATATTTACTAGTGATATATCAGGAGACAATTATGTCGACTACTACAGGAACCGTTAAATGGTTCAACGACTCCAAAGGCTTCGGCTTCATTGAGCAAGAAAACGGCCCAGACGTATTTGCGCATTTCAGCGCGATTACGGGTGACGGATTCAAATCTCTCGCCGAAGGCCAGAAGGTCGAGTTCACCGTAACGCAGGGCCAGAAAGGTCCGCAGGCGGAGAACATCGTACCTCTCTAGCGCTTAGCGATATTGAGTACGGAAAGGCGAGATCTTCGGGTCTCGCCTTTTTTATGCCGATCAACAACTGCGTAAGCGCTGCGTCAAGACTCGAAGCCGCTCCCTGTACGCCT
>CAYTNO010000035.1:0-10588 GCA_964439125.1 uncultured Woeseiaceae bacterium
TAGGGAAAACTCGCGCAGCGCGTGTGTTTCAACGGTATCGGTTCGGTAGACCTTTGAGACATTATTCATTTGCAACATGATTGGACGCTCCGTATTTTGATTTAACGGCTAGTTGGTAAGTAATACCGATTCCGCGCTACGGAACGGGTCGAGACTTGAAATTACGATTGTGTCGCCTTGTTCGAGTCCGGCTAGAATTTCAACGGCGCCAAGACTGCGGGCACCGACCTCTATAGTCCGCCGCGCGGCCATACCATCTTCGCTTAAGACGTATGCGACACGCCCTGCGCCGGTGTCCAGGAACTGGCCTCTTTGCACCATCAGGACGTCGTTATGCTCGGCAAGAAGGATGCGGGTCGTTAGGCGCTGGTTCTGGCGCAAATTAGTCGGAGCACTTTCGCTGAATCGGATTCGGCTATTAACCTGGTTGTTTACGATCTCCGGCGATACTGCCGCCAATTCGCCGGAATATCGATTGCCACCTATGAGAATTTCGGCTTGCATGCCAACTGCAAGATCGTCCGCATAACTCTCGGGAATTTGTGCGTCAATTTCGAATCGCGTCAAGTCGACGACAGCCATGACCGGCGTATCTATCGATACGGCGGCTTTCTGATCGACAAGCAGATCTCCGACGATGCCGTTAACCGGCGACTTGATGGCCAGATCATCGACTTGTCGTTTCCGATTTTCTACCAATAGTTCCTCGCGCCTTACATCCAATTCGCTAGCACGTAACTCGAATTCCAGACGTTCGTCGGAAAGGTCTGCATCGGCGACCGCATGACGATGCGCTAGTTCTGCATTCTGGCGGTCGTCTTGCGCCTTTTCGTAATCGATTACCGAAATCACACCGAGTTCGTATGCCTGATCGGCGCGCCGCTTTTCGCGATCCGCTGCCACCAGCGCCACTTTGGCGAGATCGGCCGACTTGCGTTTCTCGAGAGCAAACTGGCGCGACTCGATGCGTTGTCGTTCGAGCTCCACCTGGCGTTGCTCAAGCGATGATTCTGCCTGTTGTAACTGGTTGGTCAGTGTTGGGCTTTCGACGGTAGCCAGCACCTGGCCGGCAATGACTCTCTCGCCTGCCTCGGTGTTCAGAGTTATCGTTCCGGCTGCCGTTGAATACAACGTTGGGCTTACTGCCGCCACAACACGACCCTGCACAGATACGTCCCTGATCAGATCACCGCGTGTGACTGTCGCAACTCGCACCCGTTCGAAAGGGAAACTCACGGTAGCGTTCGCCCATCGCTGAATAGATGGTGCAACTAACCATGCGAGCAGAGCAAACGAGAGCGCCGTAAGCCCGGCAATAATCAGGCGCCGTCTATTGCTTGGCGGCTCAAGACGGATGTCCTGCGCCGATGTATCCGCGATTTTCAGTGTTCACCCCTTTCGCTTTGCCTGATCGGATGACGCTACTAGCTCATCTAGGACTTAGATGCATGAGATCAGAAAAACGTTTATTGCGCCGTGGACGAACCATTCTTGGCCACCGCGGAATGTATGACTTTTCGGCTATAAAAATGTCGAATTCTCTGTTATCTGGAGCAAGAGCACGATGTCTACTGGCTTGCTTCAAGTTTTTCACTGGATTCCAGCCAGTCCCACTCCAATCCCTCGATAGCAGACTTCACCTCGCCGAGAGCTTTTACGAACCCGGCGAGTTCGGCCTGGCGAGTCGAGTCTGCGTAAAGCGTTTCGTCTGCTAGTTTTTTTTCCAACGAGTCCATCTCAGCCCGATTCAATGCCAGCTTCTGTTCGATGTCGCGAACTTTGTCGTACATCGGCTTCAATCGTTCACGACGACTGGCCTGTTCTTGCCGCAGTTGTTTTTTGCTAAGTGACCTGGTCGTCTGCGCGCCCTCCTCGTCACCTCCCCCGTTCTGGCTCGCAGGCAGTTGTTGCTCCTTTAGCCAGGCTGGATAGTCATCGAGGCTGCGGTCAAAACGATCCACGATGCCATCGTGAACGATCAACAACTCGTCGCAGACACTGCGTAGCAAATGTCGATCATGTGAGATGACAACCAGAGCACCGCTGTACTCAATGAGCGCGACGCTCAGGGCCTGGCGCATTTCCAGGTCAAGATGGTTGGTAGGTTCATCAAGAAGAAGCAGGTTTGGCTGCTGACGAATTATCAGTGCCAGTACGAGACGGGCTTTTTCGCCACCAGAAAATGGTGCGACGGGCTCAAAGATGCGCTCGCCGCTGAAGCCGAATCGTCCCAGGTAATTGCGTTGCTCCAATTCACGGTCCTTCGCTGCGTAGACGCGCAAGTGATCTATTGGGCTTTGTTCGGGTTTCAGCAGATCCAACTGGTGCTGCGCAAAATAGCCAATCTTTGTATCCTTGCTGAGCAGACGCTCCCCACCGAGCAGCGTGCTGCCACTGGCAAGCGCCTTAACCAACGTGGACTTGCCCGCCCCGTTAACGCCAAGCAAGCCGATCCGGTCACCGGCAGCGAGATGCAGGTCAACGTTGTCGAGCACCGGGCTTTGCTCATTGCCGTCGTACCCCAGCACCGCATCCGACAAACCCAACAGGTGTTGCGGTTGTTTCTTCGGCTCAATGAAGTGAAAACGAAACGGTGAATCAACGTGTGCCGGCGCTATTTTTGCCATGCGTTCCAGCATCTTCAATCGACTCTGTGCCTGGCGGGCTTTCGATGCCTTGTAACGAAATCTGTCCACATAGCTCTGGATATGCTTGATCTCGGACTGCTGTCGCGTGTACATCGCCTGTTGCTGCGCGAGTTGCTCCGCTCGTTGGGCTTCGAATTGACTGTAATTGCCCGTAAACAGCTGCAGTTGCTGGTGCTCGATGTGCGCGATGCGTGTACAAACTTCATCGAGGAAGTCTCGATCGTGAGAAATCACCATCAATATTCCTTCGTAGCGTTTCAGCCAGCGCTCCAGCCATAGTATCGCCGGGAGGTCGAGGTGATTGGTCGGCTCATCGAGAAGCAAAATATCGGAGCGACACATCAGGGCCCGAGCGAGATTGAGACGCATGCGCCAGCCACCTGAAAACTCCTGCACCGGCTTGTGGATGTCCCCGTCTGCAAATCCCAGACCGTGTAGCAATCGTGCCGCACGCGACTCGGCACCATAACCGTCAATCGCTTCCATGCGTTCGAACAGCGCATGCGAAGCGGCGCCATGCTCGCCGGAGCCGGCCTCCTCAGCAGCGATGGCTGCCTGCACTTTGCGCAGCTCAGCGTCGCCGTCCATGACGTGATTCAACGCCGAACCGCTGCCGCTCGGGCTCTCCTGAGCTACATGCGCAAACACGTCATCCGGGTGCAGTCCAAGCTCGCCGTCATCTGCCTCAAGCTCACCGAGCAGCATCGCGAACAAGGAAGTCTTGCCGCTGCCGTTGGCGCCGATCAAGCCCATTCTCTGCCCCGCGTGGAGCTGGAAACTGACGTTCTCGATAAGTAGGTTCCGCCCGCGGCGGATACTTATATTTTTGAGGCCTAACACGGCGGCGAATAGATCCGTTTCATCAGCGGACCTATCTTTCGCATTCCGACAATTGCCATGGTCGTCAACATGCCCGCCATCATGGCGCCGGTAACACCGCAGGTAAGTGTGTCCTGCCCGGTAAGCCAAAGACCAGGAATGCGAGTGCGCGGACCAAGCCAGTCTTGCTGCAGTCGTTCCGGGGTGTGATCAAGGCCGTAGAGTTCGCCGTGTTGATAAGCGGAAAACCAGTTGGTGGAAAGCGGCGTTGAAACTTCGAAGTAATCCACCTTGCCTTCGAGCTGCGGTAGTTTGTCGTACAAGTGCCGCATCAGTCGGTCGCCGAGTTCTTTCTTGAACGCTTCGTAATCATCACCACGCTTGCCCCAGGTACTGCCCTGCCACTGCTCAAACCACGCATAGGGAGCCGGCGCAACAATTTCAACGGTTGCGGTACCAGGATGGCGGCGCAAATAGTCCGGGTCTTTCGCCGATGGAAACGAAATATAGACGACCGGGAACGGCGCATTCTTATCTTTCACGAATGCATCGACAGCGGCATCGTAATCGTTGCCCGGGTATATCCAGAAATTTGTTTTGGGTAGCCCGAGCTCTTCGGCCGTGTGCTTGAGACCGATATAGACACCAAGGTGTGCGAAGCTCGGTTGCACGCTGGAGAGATTTTTTTCGTAACCGGCGTTCTTGACGATCTCTCCGGGCAGGAGTCCATCGAAAGTGTTGCCGATGCCCGCCGACGAAATGACACAACCGCACTCGATTCGATGGCCATCAGCCATTTCAACGCCGGTGACGCTGCCTTCTTCCACTACGATTTCTTTAACGCGTGCGTAAGTGAAAACCTCCCCGCCTGTCTCTTGAATCTTGGGGATAATGTGCTCGGCGATCTGCCAGCTTCCGCCCGTCGGATAGAACCCGCCATACAAATAATGACGAGCTATCATAGCGTGCACCATGAACGCCGACTGTTTCGGCGGCAGACCCATATCTCCCCACTGACCGCACAAGGTTGCGATAAGATCCGGATCGTCGGTGAGTTCACTCAACACATCATGGGTATTGCGATACAGCAAACTTGGTTTTTTCCATTTCAGGATTGGTGTCGCGAGCGTGCGTTGCCAGGGCGTTAATACACGTTCCATGCTGTGGGCGTATAAAGCACCGCTGACCTGCTTGAGCAGCTGCATGTAACGATCGACGGCTCGCTTTTCCGCAGGGAACTGCCTTACGAGGTTATCGCGAAACTCCTGTCTGCCGGCAACCGCATTAAATACCTTGTCGCCTACATAAAAGCGATCGTACTCTGCGGCCATCGGTGCCCACTTGAGATTGCCGCTGGTGAGAAAGTCGAACATTTTTTTCGTACGAGTCTCGGCACCGACATCGCCAATGTAGTGCACACCGACATCCCACTCATAGCCGTTGCGTTCGTAGGAATGAGTGTAACCACCTGCCGTGTAGTGCTGTTCCAGCACGCACACTTTCCAGCCAAGTTCGCTGAGCAGCGCCGCGCTCGTCAGCCCGCCTATGCCCGAGCCGATGACGATCGCGTCGTACTCGGGCGCGAGCCGTTTGGATCTGTAGCGATAGCCGATGCGGAGAGTGCTGGGTTTCATGGTGACAAATTAGTGGTTTTGATTGTGCTGGCATTGAACTCTGGAGCATCGGCTCACATCACGCAACCGCCGAAAAACTGTGACGCACGTCACAACCCCTTTCTGAGCGCTGTCGGCACTCTTTACATCGTCTTGAGACTAAATATGTAAGCGATTGATTACCAAGTAGTTATTATTCTGGCATGGGCCTTGCAGACTGTTTAAAGCATGAGAACAGTAAATGCCGCAAGACTCACCCTTGTCGCCCTGTTTATCGTCCTGCCGTTGTCATCGGCCACTGCGGGCGAATTCAGCACAATCATCAATGGCAAGTCCTTTCACATAGGTGCGAGCCAGGAGTGGAACGAGGATAATTACGGCCTCGGTCTCGAGTACACTTTCAAGCGCGAATCGCGTTGGAAGCCCCGACTGATGGCGAACGGTTTCCGTGACAGCAACGAAGACATGTCTTACATGCTTGGCGGTGGTCTGCACAGAAACCTGTACGCTACCGATCGCATGAACGGCTTTTACGTCGATGCCGGCATCGATGCATTTGTCATGACCCGAACCGACGTTGACGACAACAGGCCTTTCCCAGGCGCGCTGCCCAGCCTGACTGTCGGCAACCGCTACGTTGGCATCAACCTGACCTATATGCCGAAGGTCGCCGTCGAGAGGATGTATGACAGCAAGATGGCAGACGAATCCATGAGCGGCATCGTGTTTCTGCAGTTCAAAATCAACGTCAGCCAGATGATGGACTAAGCTTAGTCGGCGTCTCCTCGTAGTCTGTCGGCGTACGGCTCAAAGCTTATGTCCCTGCCAAGAAAGTCCGTAACCGAATCATTTGCCGAGCGGCTGCCGCCAACGGCCAGAACCTTATCGCGGTAGGCACCGGCTACTTCCACGTTACGCAGACCCGATTTCTTGAACTCCGTGAACATGTCCGTCGCTATCGCCAACGACCATTGGTATGTGTAGTAAATTGCTGAGTAACCGTTTAGGTGGCCAAATGCTGCCCAACTGTGAGTACCCTCGATTGGACTGAACCTTGTGTATTCACTGGTGATCTCACCATTAAGCGCATCGAAATCAACCTCTGCGGGATCGCGGTCGTACATAGACATCGACAACATCGCATACGAAAGCTGTCCGCGAGTTCCCATACCCAGTCCGAAGTCGCGAGCCGCAACCATGCGTGAGTGCAGGTCTTTCGGCAACGCTTCACCATCCGCATTTTTGGCGAACTGAGACACAGTGTCATAGTCCCAAACCCACTCCTGCAACATCTGTGACGGCGCTTCCACGAAGTCCCACTCAGTTGCTATACCGGAAATGTTGCTCCAATCCTGGTGCCCGGCAAATTGCCAGTGAATAAGATGACCGAATTCATGCAGGAACGTAACCACCTGGCTGAATTGCATCAGTTCCTCCCCTCTCGGGAAATTACAGATCAATCCGGCTACTGGTATTTGCTGACCTTCAATACCATTGACGAACGGGAACATCGCCGCATGCTGAAACTTTCCTTCGCGCGGGTGCATGTCGAGATAGAAACGACCGACAACGTCATCACCATCGACTAACTCATAGGACTCAACGTCTTCGTGCCAGGTATCTGTTTCCCACGGCTGGATGCGCACGCCAAAAAGCTCCTGCACCAGCGCAAAAATGCCATCGCGGGAGTTGTTGAAGTTGAAGTACTGCCGAGTAATTTTCGAATCGACGTCGAATTGCTCGCGACGCACCTTGCTTTGCACATAGCTCCTCTGCCAACTCTCCAGCCGCTCGGCGTCCGGTTCGTCTTGTCGCAGCCTGGCGAGCAGCATATCGTACTCCTTGTCCTGCACGTCGCCGGTATAACCTCTAAGCTCGGCCAGAAATTCTTTGACGCGTTCGGGCGACCCGGACATCTTGTCGGCAGTAACCAGCTCCGCGTAGTTATTAAAGCCGATCAGCTGTGCCAATTCGTATCTCGCCTCGAGTAACTTGCGTAAGACCCCCTCATTCTGTGGGTATGCGCGCTGCCTGTATATCGTCGCGATCTCCTTTCGCCGCGCGTCGTTGTCGGCATACTCGAAGAAAGGAAATACGTCCGGATACTGAGTAGATATGACGATCTTGCCTGCATCGTTCGGCTGATGCGCCGCTATGTAATCTTCGGGTAGTCCCGCAAGTTCCTCGACCGAATCGAGCTCCATGTAACGGACATCATCACGGATGTTTCGATCCCATTCCTGACCAATAGCGACGATCTGGTCGTTTAACTCTCGAATCCGCTCGCGCGTTGCATCATCCTTGTCGACTCCGGAAAGCCGAAAACCGAGTAACAGTTTTTCGATCGAATACTTCGTGGCGTCATCGACATTGCCAGGATCTATCCGACTAACTGCATCGTACAACGGGCGAGACAGATTCATGTCTGTTGTTACTTTTGTCAGGAGCTGCGAACAAGCATCGCCCGCGTCGCGTAGATCCGCGTCCGGATGAACACCGCCAAGACTGCTGGCTGTCGAGCCTAGAGTGCCCAGGCTGGAAAACAGGCTATCGAGTGACTGGTAATAGCCGTCTGTCGCGGGAGTGCCATCGAAGGCCTCGAGCTCGGCGAAATGGGCACGAAACAGAGCCTCTTCCTCTTCGCAGCGTGCGGTAAGCGCTTCAGCAGTAGCTATACCTGCCAGATCAATCACCGCATAGCGCACCGGCAGACTGGACACCTCTTGTGGAGCCTCGCTTTTGCCGCAAGAAGCCATTGTTACTGCCACACCAATTGTGATTGCCGTAATTATTTTGTTCATGCCATTCCCTCAAGAAAATGGAGTGGAAATCAGACTCCAAAATCAATATGTCCGACTTTTGATGGCCGAATAATGAATGAAGTTTTTGGCAAAGTCGATCCGCAATCAGCGCAATTATGAGGACCGTGACGCCAGCTTCTCCTTCAGCTCCGCGACCTCACTTTCGAGCTGGCTGACTCTCGCTGCCAGCTCCGCGACGCTGACCCGCTCGGAAGATCCGGGCGGACGTGCTGCCTGTGCTTTGCTAACGTGTGCCTCAATGTCCACGGGCCCACAGAACAGATGCATATATTCGCAGTCCTTCCGCCCGGGCGAGCGTGGCAACTGCACAAGCAACGGCTCCGTTTCTTCACGATCAACAAGACTGTTTAGGGCGAGGATAACGTCGCTGTTGTCGGCAAAGGTATGCAATCGCCCGCTACGTGCTCGCAATTCGCCCGGCGTTTGCGGGCCGCGCAGTAATAACAAGCACACGATGGCGAGTTGCGGTGGCTCAAACTGTTGGTTGCTGTAGCGCGTATTGCAGAAGCGTTGTGAGTACTTCTCTGTCCTGCTCTTGAAGTTTTCGTCCCGGACCACAAGATGTTTGGCCTCGAGGACACCAAGCGTGTGCTGCACTTCTCCCTGATTGAGCGCCAACACCGGGTCGCGTGCAGATTTTTGGTTGCAGGCAGCGGTGAGCGCGTTTAGCGTCAGCGGATACATGTCCGGCGTAACGATAGACTTTTCTATCAGGCAGCCAATAATGCGGACTTCGATATCATTTAGCTCTTGCAGCACGATGAGTTCTCATTGCGATGGATTAGACTATGATAGATCGACTGTGCACTAAGTGATACATCGCGATGAAGGAGAACCCGATGATCGTAAAAAGTATGAGTGCCGCTTGCCTGCTTTTGTTGCTGGCCGGCTCTTCCGTCTGCGCGAGTGAGCTCGACCCCTACCGCCTGAACCCGGCGGTTCAACCTCTCAAGCAACAGCTTGAAATGACGATTGACCCGAACCGTCCGGACTACGTCGGCAGCACGCATATCGTTCTCGAGGTTCGCGAAGCGGTCGAGTCCGTTGTGTTGCATGCCCAGGACATCACGATTCTGGGCGCGACGTTTGGCCCCGAGGGCGCGCCGGCACCCGCAGCGTTTGAGCAACTCGAACAATCGATGCTACACATCTCGACCGGCTCGACGATAGAACCCGGTGAGTACGAATTGCACATCGACTTTGAAGATAACTTCAATACAGACAGTGTCAGCATGTATCGCGTTGAAGAGAACGACCGATACCACGTCATTACTCAATTGGAAGCGTCTGAAGCGCGGGAGGCGTTTCCTTGCTTCGATGAGCCAGCGTACAAGTTTCCGTGGCAGGTCACTTTGACGGTGCCGTCGGACATGATGGCGATTTCGAATACGCCAATCGAAAGCTCCACCGAACACGGCGAAATGACGACGGTCGTCTTCTCGGAGACGGCGCCGATCCCGTCCTACCTCATTGCTCTTGCAGTAGGTGAGTTCGAAACCGTCGAAATTCCCGGTATGAGTATCCCGGGTCGGGTTATTGCGACACCGGGGAAACTAAATTTGACGAAACTCGCGGTGGAATCGACTCCCAAGCTCGTGGCCGGCCTCGAGAAGTATTTTGACTCGACTTACCCGTATCAAAAGCTTGACCTCATCGCGACACCTGAATTCTGGTACGGCGCGATGGAAAATCCCGGTGCTATTATTTATATCGATCGTGCGCTTCTCATCGATATGGAGAACGTTGACCCAACTCGCTACCGATCCATCATTGGTACAAACTCGCATGAACTGGCTCACCAGTGGTTTGGTGACGTCGTCACGATGGAATGGTGGGTGGACTTATGGCTAAACGAGTCTTTCGCCAGCTGGATGGGTGACAAGATTGTCGCAGAAACATACCCGCAACTGGACATTGAAAAATCGCGCATGTCGACAATGTTCAAAACAATGAACCAGGACGCTGGACCGTCGGCTCGGCCTATTCGCGCGCCCAGAATGGCGACTGACAATTTCCTGAACGATATTGGACCCGCCTACTCCAAAGGGCGTGTTGTTATCAATATGTTCGAAAAGGCAATCGGCGAAGAAAATTTTCGCGCCGGCATCCTTGAGTACATGCGCCGACATCAATGGGGTAATGCATCCGCCATCGATTTCGCTGACGCAATCGGAACTCATGCCGATTGGGATGTTGCGAAAGCTTTTGCGAGCTTCATGCAACAACCCGGGATCCCGCTGATTAATGTTGAGGTACTCGATGACAATCGGCTATCGGTCTCGCAGCAACGGTTTTCTAACGCAGGTATCGAATTACCCGAGTTGCAGTGGACTATCCCTATAGCGATCAAGTATTCCGTTAACGGCGAGATACACACGCAAACACTCATTCTCGACAGCCCATCGGCGACGGTGGAACTGCAGCACCATGGCGATGTCGACTGGATCTACCCGAATGCCGAACAAGGTGGCTATTTTCGCTGGAAACTGCCCGCGAGAATGCTGCAGCCGTTAGTCGACGATGCGCAGCAATTACTCACGCCGATGGAACGAATGGGTCTCGTGTCAAACCTCACTGCGACACTTTACGCTGGGGAACTCCCCGCAAACGAATACCTTGCGGCACTAGCGTCATTCTCGGCAGAACGCGACCCTTACGTACTGGACATCGTTGTCGATCAACTGTC
>CAYTNO010000036.1:0-10391 GCA_964439125.1 uncultured Woeseiaceae bacterium
ATCGAGTTTGCGTGTTGTTACTTAGATTGGGTAGAGAACATTGCACGTAATTGTTGTCCTAATAGTCGTTCCGCTGCTTCTACGAATACTTTACCGAACCTGGCTCGATTTCCCTCCTTACCCCGGTCAATCGCCGTTACAGGATACGAACGCTGAAGGGCTGATGGAGGAAGATCGGTTTTGGATCGCTAATCCATGAGTCCCGCCGCAGAGGCCGCGGCAACTACGAAACGCAGATAGACGAGCTGACCGATTTGCTTGAAGGAGAGCGGTTAGCTGACTTAGTTGCTTTTCAACGAGCGTTTGTTGCGTTGCTAAACCGAGCGAATCATTATCGATACTGGGAATGTGCCTATGCGCTGAACTGGGGCTGCTCCGACGATTGCTTTCACTACTTTTGTACATGGTGGATTGGTCAAGGAAAGAACAAGTTCTATTGGTCGATCCGGTTTCCGCGGCTACTATTTCTCTTCGCTGTACGCGAATTCATGCAGCCGTATGAGGGCCTTGAGTACTGTGCAGGACAAGCGTACGAAAATCTCACAGCGCGAGAATTACCTGTCGCGGACTTTGAGTATGCCGATACACAGGGCCGAATTTTCAATGAAGACCTGGCTATCATTAAGCACCCGGCACTCGCATTTCTCGCGTGGTAGTCGACATTCCGCCTATCTTGAACGGCTGCTATTGGTGAAAGCAAACGCCAGGCTCATCCATCAGGTCGAGACGATCAGGGTCTGGAATTTTGCAGACTTGCCCATATATAAGAACTCGGAGTAAGAGGTGCTAGATAAAGTGCGGCAGTCGGATCAGGATTCCCCGGAAACACTATCCGAGGTACGGACGGGTAGGGACCTTTTTAAGGCAACCGTACCGTTCGCGGTCGAGTCCGTGAGGACCAGCTGGTGGCTAGTCGGTTCGACGTTCGTAATGCTTAGCGCGTCGCTTGTCGGTGCGGCTCTGGCGCCTGCGTGGCCATTGCGGTTGTTATTCTCCATCCTATCTGCGCTGTTGATGGTGCGCGCTTTCATCACTTACCACGACTATATGCACAACGCGATTCTGTCGCATTCACGACTTGCATGGCTGTTGTTCCGAATTTACGCTGCATTCGCGCTGACACCGCCGCGATCGTGGAAAAAGAGCCACAATTATCATCATGGCCATGTCGGCAAGGTCGCTGCCGCGAGCGTCGGTGCGTTCCCGATCATGACCACTGACATGTGGCGCGAGGCTCCTCTGGCGACGCGCTTCGGTTATCGGTTCGAGCGTCATCCGCTGACCATATTGGCCGGGTATCTCACAATCTTCTTCTTCGGCGTCACTTTGCTGCCATTCCTGAGGAATCCGGCCCGGCACTGGGACTCAATGCTTGTGCTGCTCGGCCATAGCACCCTGATTGCCGTCTTGTGGGTCATTGGCGGTTTTGACGTTGCGTTCTTTGTCATCTTGTTACCGATGACGATCGCCTCGACGATCGGCAGCTACCTGTTTTTTGCCCAACACAGTTTTGAGAACATGCACGTCTTGCCAGCGGATGCCTGGACGTATCACCGCGCGGCGATGGAGTCCTCCAGCTACATGAAGCTCAACAAGATCATGCGATGGTTCACCGGCAACATTGGCTATCATCATATCCATCACCTGAACGTGCGCATTCCGTTCTATCGGCTACCCGAGGCGATGCAGGCAATTCCCGAGCTTCAATCGCCCGTGACCACAACGATCTCGCCTCGCGACATCCTCGCGTGCTTCCGCTGTTGCCTCTGGGATGAAGGGCTGCAGCGAATGGTCTCGTATCGCGAGGCCTCCAGAGCAGCCCAGGCGGCCTGACTCGGAAAGTCTCGCCGAGCTTGGGGTTTTTCGCTCCGAAACGTGAACCAGGTTTTATTGCCAGATGTGAAGCTGGTCTCAGTTTCGCCGGCCGCGAGTGACCAATAATGACCGCTGGTTATCTGGCAGCTTCGCATTGGGCGGCTTTGCCGAACGTAGCTACCTTGAAATCTTCAGGATTTACAAGGCGCTGCGGCAGGGAGGTCGTGAGATGAGAGTAAAAGACGATATACATTCCAATGGCTGGCGCATTGCACTAATCGCAGCCGCGCTGATGGTTAGTGGCTGCGATGCGGTCAACGAGATCGTCAACGAAGGCGGTGCGGATACTTATTACTACGTCTCGCTTGGCACGTCGTTGTCGGTTGGTGTGCAACCCAACGGTAGTGGCATTCCACTTCCGACTGACGACGGTTATGCGGACCAGCTTTTCGACAGCATCAGGCCTGCATTCAATACCGCCGAGACGCAGCTTCGCGAGTTGAAGCTCATCAGGCTCGGCTGCCCGGGAGAGACTCTGGACGATTTTGTCAACGGCGGAAGCTGTCTATATTTGGCAGGATCTCAGCTCGCTGCGGCGGTCGACTTTCTGACTGATAACGTCGGCAAGATTCATTTGGTCACGATTGACATTGGTGGCAATGACTTTCGTAACGGCTACGGTGATTGCCTGGACACGGCGGATCCTATTGGCTGTGCTGACACACTGTCGATGCAGATCGCTGCGGATTTGACTCCTGTGCTGGCAGCCCTACGCGTTGCCGCCGGCCCCGACACGACCATCATTGGCATGAACTACTACAACCCCTACCTCTCGTCCTGGTTGGAGGGTGATGCTGGCATGGCGCTTGCCGCTCAGTCGATGGCAGCGGTCGGGAACGTGACGGGCTATCTGGACACGACTTACGTCGATGCAGGAATCCCGTTGGCTGACGTTGCTCTTGCATTCCAGTCAAACGACGAGACGCTGGTTTCGTCGCCACTGCCGCCACCAAATGACGAGGGAATGCTGCCGCTTAACGTGGTGAACATCTGCTTGTTCACATACCAGTGCGATCTCGTTAGAGGACCTGTTATTCACACCAATACCGCCGGATACAGTCTAATCGCAGCCACTATTGAAGATTTGTTGCCCTGAAGGTCCACGTTCGGTTGTAGATGAGGAAGTGCCTGTTCTGCAGGCATTCCTTTCCTTTAGTGGATTATTTTAATTGTAGTGGCGATTGATCGACGTATATCAGATCGTCAGTAGCAAAGCCCAGGCTAGCTGCCTTGCTGACAAGTTTCTTGACGGTCGCCGGATCCAGGCTCGGTGTGCGGCTCAATAACCAAAGGTAGTCGCGATCGGGACCAGCGACCAGGCTGTATTGGTAGTCAACCTTGTCCAGTTCGATGACATTGTAGCCGCCGTAGAAAGGTCCAAAGAAAGACACCTTAAGCTGTCCAACATTTGCGTCACCGGTGAAGTACGCTTTTCCAGTTGCCTCATCCCACTCGGCCGCGTCAACGTTAAAACCCCTGTTGATAACTTGAACACCGCCGTCACTGCGCATGCTGTACTCGGCCGTAATATGCGTCAGGCCTCGCTCGAATCTGTGATCGAGCCGAGCAATCTCATACCAGGTGCCAAGGTAGCGGTTCAGCTCGAATCCGGTCACGGCGTCGACGCCGTCAGGCGCGCCGGAGCAACCACTTTGAAGCGCAAAGGCAGGCAATACGAGAAAAACAAGCCAGGTCGATTTCAGTGAATTCATTTCAATGTACCGTTTAATGGTTCAAATAGGAGAGGCTGGCGGCATCAAACGTCGTGAGCGACCGATTCGCCATTTTCTCAAGGGTCGCTGAATCGGCCACGTTGTTTTCAGCAAGCATGATCAATTGGTCGTGAGTAACCGGAAAGAACGGTAGCCAGTCAAATAGCGATGCCGCCAGTTTAATCGGCCCAATCGGCATGGGCAGGATCCATTTGCGGCGATTGGCTGCTGCAGCGATGCGACGAATCATTTCCGGCCAGGAAAGAGTTTCGGGTCCGCCGAGCGTCAATGTTTTTCCAATAGTGGACTTCTGCTCAAGGCAATTGCATATGGCAGCACCGACGTCACCGACGTAAGCGGGTGACATCAGAATTTGACCGCTGTTTGGGCTTAACCCGGAAAAGAAACTGAGAGCCGGTACCGGACTCGCTACCATGTCGCGATACAACTGCGTCGCAAATTCCATGGTTCCTCTCGGGTCACCGAATATTACCGACGGTCTGAAGATAGTGGCATCCAGGCCGCTGGCGTTAATATGCTCCTCGGCGCGCAGCTTCGTCTCCTGGTAAGGCGTGCCAGGCATCTTGATTCCGTTGGCACTTATCAGGATAAACCGTTGAACGTTAGCTCGCGCGGCTGCCGCGGCAGCCCGAACAACACCTTTGTATTGTGTGTTCTCAAATGTGATGTGCCGCTTCGGAAATTCCCGTAAAAGGCCGACACTGTAGATGATGGCATCACACCCCAGGACAGTCTCATCCAACGCTGCATCATTGTTCAAATCACCAGCTGTCGTGCGCCAAATCGTTGTGCTCGGGATCTTGTGCTCACTGCCCGGACGAACCAGCAGCGACACCTCGTGTTGTCCAGCGACGAGCGCATCCACTACATGGCTTCCAACAAAGCCGGTACCGCCAAACAAAGCGATTTTCATTGATCGAATTCCATTCACTGATGAGCGCAGGCTAGCATCTACGTTCGGACAATAAAATCGTCAGAAAATACTTGTTACAAATGATCAAGATGGGGCAAACGTGGAGTACTTTTTCTTAAGGCTGGATCGGTAGCATGGTATCTTGGCGCGAACGATGATGCGCCGAGAAATCGTCGGCAATTAGACAAGTGATTCCGAATGACCAAAACGATTGACACGTTGCGGGACGCGATGCCGGGCCTGCTCCTGAGTGCGACCATCGCGCTTGCCGTGAGATTTGTCAGCGACCGGCTTGGTGGACCTGCGATGTTGTATGCCTTGTTATTTGGCATGGCGTTTAACTTTCTTACCGAAGATGAGCGTTTTGCACGCGGCATTCGTTTTGCGAGTCGTAATATTCTTCGAATCGGGGTCGCGCTGCTTGGTCTGCGCATTACGACAGACGAGGTGATGGAGCTCGGCTGGCCGGTGGTTGCCCTGATCGTGGCGAGTGTTGTGGCGACTATCCTGATTGGCGGGCTCATCGGACGTGCCTTCGGTTTGAAAGGTGATCAGTCCATCCTTTCGGCAGGCGCAGTTGCGATCTGCGGCGCGTCTGCTGCACTTGCGATAGCGTCCGTACTACCGTCGCACAAAGATTCTGAGCGCAACACGATTCTGACTGTTGCCGGTGTTACCACGCTAAGTACGGTCGCCATGGTCTTTTACCCGGTATTCGTTACTTACCTTCAGTACGACAACGCTACCGCAGGCATTTTTCTTGGGGCGACGATTCATGATGTTGCGCAGGTGGTTGGAGCCGGTTATATGATCTCTGACCAAACCGGTGAGATATCTACGCTCGTCAAACTCATCCGCGTAGCCTGTCTGGTACCGGTCGTAATTACGATCTCGCTGATAATGCACCGCCGCCGATCCCCGGAATCCCGCAACGAGCCGCTGCTGCCGTGGTTTCTCGTGGCGTTCGTCGCGCTCGTGATCGTCAATAGCCTGGGCTGGGTTCCTGAACAAGCGCACGAAATGTTGGCGCCGGTTTCGAGCTGGTGCCTGCTTACTGCCGTCGCGGCGCTCGGGGTCAAGACTTCACTCAAGGCGCTGGCCGATGTTGGACCTGCGCCGATCAGCGTGATGTTGATTCAGACCGTTTTTCTGGCCGTGTTTGTAATGGGTGGCATCAAATTTATTAGTTAGGAGATAACTATGGGCGATTTTGGAATTCTGGGATTGATTCACCTGGCGGTCTGGGTTTATGCCGTCATTCAGATTTTCGGAAGTTCAGCAAAGACCGAGATCAAGTTGTTGTGGATCGTCATAGTGGCTGTTCTGCCGCTGGTCGGCATTATCATTTGGTATTTCATGGGGCCCGGCTCGCCGAAGAAAAGTTAGGCCGAGTCAATCGAAGTTCTGTCTGTAAATCTACGTATAGAACGCTTTCGTAAATTAGGTAATGCTAATATATGAAGGTGATGTAGGCCTGTAAAATAACCCTTTTTGACAGGAGACAGAAATGAAGTTTGGCACTCGCTGGCCGCCAATACCGGCTGGTATTCTCATCGGAATCAGCATGTTGCTTGCGTTCGTCGTGGCCGGTCGCGGCATCGGCGCGAGCGGGGCAATGACCCGGCTGGTGGCTTGGGTCCAGCACGGCCTTTTTCCCGCTGCAACCGAACAAAGTGCGTACTTCGGAAAATACTTCGCTGACGGCGCACACCCGCTAAACGACTACGTGGTGTTTCTCCTGATCGGGCTGCTGGTCGGTAGTTTCGTTGCTGCGTGGCTAAGCGGTGAACTGCGTATCGAAGTCTTGCGCGGGCCGCGGAGTTCTGTTGCTTACCGCCTTGTGCTTGCACTTGTTGGCGGAATTCTGGCCGGATTTGCGGCGCGTCTTGCACGCGGTTGCACGAGCGGGCAGGGGCTGGTCGGCGGTGCTGAACTTTCGGTCGGCGCGTGGGTTTTCCTGATGTGCATATTTGCCGGCGGCTGGATGGCTGCGTGGTTTGTGAGAAAACAATGGATATGATCGCACCACTCGTCAAAACCGGCGTTATTTCATCGTCTCTTAACCTTTGGTTGGCGTTGCCAATCGGATTCGTATTCGGGTTTGCTTTGTTTCATGCCGGCTTCACCGATAGTCGCCGGATTGCCTGGGCTTTCTACTTTAAAGACGTCGGGGTTCCAGTCGTCATGTTCTCGGCTATCGCAACCGGCATGCTCGGCCTATGGGGTTTGAGCCTGATCGGGTTTCTGGATATCTCGAAGGTCTACATGCTGCCTACTTTCCTGCTGCCGATGGCGGTTGGTGGACTGATCTTTGGCCTCGGCATGGTCATAGGCGGCTATTGTCCCGGAACGGCTGCAGCATCGATCGCTACCGGCAAAATCGATGCGGTTATCTTCATCGTCGGTTTTCTGCTCGGCAGCCTGGTCTTCGGCGATTTTTTCCCCGTCTGGGGTGACTTCTATAACAGCGACTACATGGGCGTTTTTCGTCTCGATCAATGGCTGGGTATTGGTCTCGGCCCAACGGTCCTGATAGTCGTCCTGATTGCTGTGGGTGGAACGATCTTCATGCGCTTTGTCCAGAACAAGGTCTGGCCAACAACTGAAGTGGATCCGCAGGAAAAATACGTCATTAGACTTCACGCTGCCCTGATAGCTGTGGCAGTAATCATAGGATTTACGTTCGCTTTCTTCCCTAGCGAATCGTTTATAGACGACAGTGTTGAGACGCCTTATTACATCGTCCCCAAGACAACGGTTAGTCAGGCTGTATCGGAAACTCAAACGTCAGAATCTGGTGAGCTTGCAGGAAGTGGTGCATGAAACGACGAGAGTTCATTAAAGTATCCAGCTTGCTCGGTACGAGTGCCGCTGTCGCGCCGCCATTCCTGTTGGGTGGTTGCGTGGCCAATCCTCCGCCGGGAACAGGAGTCGTTAGCAAGACGCCCACGATTTGTGACATGTGTTTCTGGAAGTGCGCGGGTGACGTGTACAAGGAAGACGGCGAACTGTGGAAGATCACGGGCAACGAGGATGATCTGCACAGCGGCGGGCGTCTGTGCACTCGCGGCACTGGCGGTCCGGGCGCCTATCTTGACCGGGATCGGCTCAAGAAACCGTTGATGCGAGTGACCGTCGATGGTCGACAGACGTTTCAGGAAGTGTCCTGGGACGAGGCTCTGAGTTTCATTAGCGAGAAAATGCAGGGCATAGCCGCAAGCGTGGGACCAGAGCGAATGGCAATGCTGCATCATGGCGCGGGAGGGCATCATTTCCTGCATTTGTTGCGCGCATTTGGTTCAAACAGCCATGCAGAGCCCGCATTCGCCCAGTGCCGCGGGCCGCGCGATGTTGGTTTCAAACTGACGGTCGGCGAGTCGGCCAGCTCTCCCGAGCGCACCGACATGGCTAATGCGAAATGCATCGTGTTGCTGGGTTCGCACATTGGCGAAAACCTGCACAACGCACAGGTGCAGACACTCGCCGAAGCAATCAACAAAGACGTTACGCTGATCACGGTTGATCCGCGCTTCTCGGTTCCGGCGGGCAAGTCGAAGTATTGGCTGCCTATCAAGCCGGGTACCGACATTGCGCTTCTGCTTGCGTGGATGAACGTGCTAATTGGCGAAGACCTGTGCGACACAGACTATCTCGACCGATACGCAATCGGTTTTGAACAATTGGCTGAGCACGTACGGGAATACACACCAGAATGGGTTTACCTCGAAACTGGTATTCGCCCCGAAGTGATTCGCGACACAGCGCGAGAAATGGCGAAAGCGGCACCGGCTGCAATTGTGCATCCCGGGCGCCACGCAGTTTGGTACGGTGACGATACGCAGCGTAGCCGCGCTATTGCGATGCTGAATACCTTGCTCGGTTCATGGAATCGTAAAGGTGGCTTCTACATTCCGGAGAAAGTCGATCTTCCGGAATATCCACTTCCGGAATATCCGAAGCCGAAATTTTCTACTGGCGACGCCTATCCAGGCAAGTGGCCGTTCGCGAGCCAGGGTGTTACCAACGGCGTTATCGACGCGTCGATAGGCGAGGACGCCTTTTTCAAGGGCTGGCTGGTTTACGGTACCAACCTGCCGCAATCGATTCCGGCGGTTAAGGACAAGTTAAAAGCGGCGGCGGACTCGCTGGACCTGCTCGTAGTCGTGGAGACCATGCCATCGGAAATGACCGGCTATGCAGACGTGATCTTGCCCGAGTGCACCTACCTCGAACGCTACGATGACCTGCGAAATTCTGGCGAGCGGCACCCGTCACTTGCTTTGAGAATGCCGGCCTTCGAGCCAAAGTACGAGAGTAAGCCCGGTTGGTGGATTGCAAAGCAACTTGGTAACCGCCTCGGCCTGGAAAAGTATTTTCCGTGGCAGGACTACGCGGAAAAACTTGACTGGCAGCTGCAGCAGGTCGGTAGTTCGCTGCAAGAAATGCAGAAAATTGGCGTCAAGAACTATCCGCGAAAGTACCCGCTGTATTTCCGCGATGGGCAGCGCGTTCAATTCGGGACACCGAGTCGCAAAATCGAATTGTACTCACAACAACTGGCCGACAAGGGTTTCGATCCTATGCCGGTTTATACGCCGCCGGAGCCTGTACCGAACGGCTACTTTCGCCTCAATTACGGTCGCATGCCAGCGCACACTTTCGGCAAGACCACCAACAACCCTTTGCTGTTTCAGCTCGCACCGGAAAACCAGTTGTGGGTAAACCCGATGGTTGCGAACGATTGGTCGATCAAGAACGCAGACTATGTTCGTCTGGCTAGCCCGAGCGGCGCGATTAGCAACAAGATAAGGGTTCGCGTGACCGAGAGAATCGGACCAGACTCAGTGTTCATGGCGCATGGCTTCGGTCACAAGTCGAAGCGCTTGCGTTTGACGACGGGTGTTGGTGCCGATGACTCGGAACTGATGAGCAATATCAAAATTGATCCGATCATGGGCAGCACCGGCATGCGCGGCAATTTTGTCACCTTTGTCAAAGAGCAGGTCTGAGGGAATTATCGATGACGCGTTATGCCATGGTAATAGACACGAAGACCTGCATCGGTTGCGGCGATTGCGTGGTGGCTTGCAAGACCGAAAACAAAGTTCCGGAAGGTCTTAATCGGGACTGGGTCGTTGAAGCAACTAACGGAACTTACCCGAATCTTACGACGGAGTTTCGATCAGAGCGCTGCAATCACTGTTCCAACGCAACCTGTGTGACGCTCTGTCCTACGGGCGCCAGCCATCATTGGAATGATACGAATATCGTGCTGGTCGATGCTGAAAAATGCACCGGGTGCAAGGCCTGCATTGCCGCCTGTCCTTACGACGCGCGACTTGTCATGCACCCGGACGGATACATCGACAAATGTACGTTTTGTCATCACCGCGTTGAGCAAGGGTTGGATCCGGCCTGCGTATCGAGCTGCCCGACCCGTTGCATGCACTTCGGCTCACTGGATGATCCGCACAGCAAAGTGAACCATTTGTTGAAGACCCGCCAGCACAAAGTGCTTATCCCGGAAACGGGCAATGATCCCAACGTCTATTACTTAACCTAAGGGCCAAGACGGCATGTCGGAAGAACTACTAGTTACGGCGAGAAGCAACGCGCTAATCGACCCCGGTCTGCACATATGGACCTGGGAAGTGGCGATGTACCTGTTCATGGGTGGCCTGACCGCCGGGATAATGATCTTCTCTGCCTTGATGATCGTGCGCAACAAGGATCAGGTGGCTCCCTTCGCAACTACGCGCCTGGCACTTCTTGCGCCAATCGTATTGTCGCTGGGCATGACGACCTTGTTCCTCGATCTGGAGCACAAACTCTTCGTTTACCGGTTCTATACGTCAATCCAGATTACTTCC
>CAYTNO010000037.1:0-10360 GCA_964439125.1 uncultured Woeseiaceae bacterium
CCCGAAACAGTGCTGGGCAATCTATTCACCGACGCAGTTCGCCAGTCTATGGATGCGGACATCGCTATTCACAATGTCTACGGAGGCATTCGCGCGGAGCTGCCTAAAGGCGAGGTAACCTTCGGCAGCCTGTTTCGTGTATTTCCGTTCGATAACCGTATTGCGATTGTTGAGTTGAATGGCCAGGAGATACGCAAGATTATTGCGCACCAGGCGCCCAATGAATATCGTCGTGCCGGCTTTTCAGGAATGCGGGTGTTCGTGAGCTGCGACAACGGTCAGATGTCGATACGGATGATCAAGTCGGATGGCAGCGCAATAGAGGATGCCGACACGCTTCGCGTGGTTACGAATGACTTCTTGTTGCTCGGCGGTGATGACATCATGACACCTGTTACCCCGGAGGGCGGGTTCAATATTCCAAGCGGGACGCCTCTGGTACGCGACGTCCTTGTGGACTGGTTCAGGCGCCACGGCGGCACGATGAATGCCGACGAGTTTCGCGACCCGGAAAATCTGAGGTGGAACCTGCCCGACCCACTGCCCGAGGCATGTTCGTTCTCAGGCAGCTAATTAATTAGGGTTTTCTGTCACTAGAGCGTCTTCTGCGTCATCCGTTCCGCGATGTGATCGGCCTGGCGAATGGCAAGAGCGACGATCGTCAGAGTCGGATTTGCAGCTGCACTCGTACTAAACGTACTGCCGTCGCTCACGAACAAGTTATCGACGTCGTGCGTTTGACCCCAACGATTCGTGACACCGTCATCAGGATTTGAGCTCATGCGAGCAACCCCCATGTTGTGTGCTCCAACCGGAATGTCGCCACCGGCAAATTCACTGGAGCCAAGCGATTCATAAATTGCTCGGCTCATTTTCATCGAGTGGTCACGCATGGCCAGTGTGTTCGCGTGGTCTCTATACTCTATGACAGGAACGGGCAGACCGTTCTGGTCGCGCTCTGTGGCGTGCAACGAAATGCGATTTGACGCTTCAGGTGGATCTTCACCGGTTATGAAAATGCCGGCGAGTTTCGTGTAGTTTTCCGTAAACTGCGCATTTTCTGCCCCCCAACCACTAACGGCATTTGAAACATTCCAGGGGTCGAGGCCCAGCGTTTCGATGATGTAACCACCGGCAAAGCCACGTTCCGGTTTGTGATACTGCTCATCAAGAATCATGCCGGACTGTCTTGTGCCGCGATGG
Organism: uncultured Woeseiaceae bacterium; assembly: GCA_964439125.1. Taxonomy (GTDB): domain Bacteria; phylum Pseudomonadota; class Gammaproteobacteria; order Steroidobacterales; family Woeseiaceae; genus UBA1847. Next base: position 1,204 of record CAYTNO010000037.1, read on the forward strand.
AAGTTAACGGGCTGAGGCATGATGCCGATAGCATAGCCAAACGTGTGACGCATGTAGTGTTTGCCCACATTGTCAGTCGAGTTGGCAAGACCCTGAGGGAATAACGAAGACTCGGAATTCAGGAGAATTCTAGTCGTCTCAACAACATTGCCTGCAACACAGACCGCTCGCGCCTTTTGTTCCTGCATTACGCCGCCTGCGTCCTTGTATACAACACCGGTTGCACGTCCGTTTTTGTCATGATTAATGCGAACGGCCATAGCGCCGCTTCGCAACTCAAAGTGCCCGGTCTGCTCCGCTGCAGGTACTTCGGTGTACAGCGTTGACCACTTTGCGCCGATCGCGCAGCCAGAGTTACAAAAAGCCAACTGCTGGCAACCAGGGCGGCCGTTGCGTGCTACCGGGTTAATGGCGGTTCGCGAACTCGAAATTTCTTTGTAGCCTACGCGCGTGCCTCCCGCCTTCAGTACTTTGTAGTTATTCGTTTCTGCAGAAGGAGGAATACCGTGTGTGCCGGATACCCCCATCTTGTCCTCGGCCTTGTCGTAATAAGGCAGCAGTTCCTCCAGCGTGAGTGGCCAATCGATCAATGTCGTACCAGCGTCGAACTGGCCGTAGGTCGATAGCGCGCGGAATTCATGTTCCTGGATGCGAGGTGTGACGCCAGACCAGCGCATGGTCGTGCCGCCAACCGTCTTGCATACCCAAACAAGCGGCCCAATGCGCTTGTCGTGCCAGCCCATGCGCTGATCCATAACAGGTGGGTCGTTGACGACATCAGCGAGAGTCAATCGAGAACCGGCTTCCAGGCAGACTACGTCTATTCCCTTCTGCGCCAGCTCGTTTGAGAGGGTTCCGCCGCCAGCGCCAGAGCCAATAACGACAACGACGGAGGAATCACTGAGTCCAAATTGATGTGCCATCAGGGTTGCTCCGGTAGCCAGTCGATATCGTCAAATCCACGATTGATGTAACCGCCCAATTCCTTCGATGAGCCCGGATAACCGATGTGCTGCCAGAGAGTGCGATGTTGGTAAAGACGGAATCGAACCATTTCGCGAATACCGACAATCGCCGGGTTGTCCTGTAGTGCTCGCAGCATGGCCAGCTGTTCGTCTTGAGTAAGCTCAAACCACGATTGCTTCGCTTCGGCGTCCAGGGCTTGCTCTGCAACGGTAAGTAAACCATCCGTCGCCGGATCGGCGGCTGTCCAGGCAAGAACTTCGTCGATGACTTCGGCATATACCTCATTGGGCAGCTCGGCATGCGGGAATAACAGGCGCGCGAGCTGTGCCATGGCACCTGGATTCTTCTCATTCTCGCCATTGGTGTCCGCCCAGGCGGCACTGCTGCCGATCCAGGAGAGGCTCGATGGAACCGACGCGAGGCCGGAGAATGTGATGGCGGCAACGAGAAACCTGCGCCGCGTCGTCTGCTTTGTTTGCATTGGAGATGCCTCCATTATTGTGGGCAGCGAGCGCGCCCACTATAGCATTGGCATCAACAGTTGAACTTCGCCCTAGTCGGGAGGCACTTCCGGATGGATTTGTCGCAGCATGTACTCGGCCGCCAGAGAAATCTCACGGTCGCTAAGTTGCACGCCGCCACCTTGCGCGGGCATGCCGAGGTAGCCTTGCCTGGCGTGCTCGACGAGTATCGCCTCCCAGAGCCACGAGCGGCCGGCCCAGGCGTCTCGGTCGCCCGTTTTCGGCGCGTTGTCGAGCCCCTGTTCATGACATGTTGCACAAACCTTTTTGTAGGCGGCGGCACCGGAAAGCGTCTCGGCAGTTTCGATCATAGCCTCGCCAACAGCGGCATCGTCAGGGCTTACCTGATCGTCCCCTGGCTGCTTGCACGCAACGGCGAGTACACACACCCCCGCTAACAATAATAGTCGACTCATTGAATCGCCTCCTCATCTTACAGTATGGTATCCGGTTCATATTCTTTGCAACTGTGGATGCTCCCTATGACTGCGGAATCTAACAAACAGATCCGGCTCGCAAGTCGCCCAACTGGGTGGGTTACGAATGACAACTTCACGTTTACTGAAGAAGCGATCCCGGAACCGGCCGACGGGGAGGTTCTTATCCGCAATATCTACATGTCGGTTGATCCGTACATGCGCGGACGAATGAACGATGTCAAATCCTATGTGCCGCCGTTTCAGATCGGCGAGGTTCTGCAGGCAAGTGTAGTGGGGCAGGTTGTTGCCAGTCGCTACGACGGTATCGCTGAAGGCGACCATGTTATGGGGATGCTGGGGTGGGAGAATTTCTCCGTTTGTGACGGCAGGCTGCTGCGCAAAGTTCACCCGGGTCTCGCGCCACTCTCTTATCATCTGGGCATTCTTGGTATGCCGGGCATGACGGCCTACGTCGGCCTGATGAAAATTGCCAAAGCAAAGCCAGGCGACAACGTTTTCGTTTCTGCGGCCTCAGGGGCGGTCGGGAGCGTAGTCGGGCAACTTGCCAAGATCCATGGCTGCCATGTTGCCGGCTCCGCAGGCTCCGATGAGAAAGTCGCACTGCTAACCGATGAGTTCGGTTACGACGGCGCATTCAACTACCGGACGAGCAAAGATTTGTCAGCCAGCCTCAGGGAAGTTTCGCCCAAGGGCATCGACGTCCTGTTCGAAAATGTCGGTGGTGAAATATTCGAAGCGGCACTTTGGCATATGCGCGACTTCGGGCGGGTCGCGCTTTGCGGCATGATCTCGAATTATAACGACGAAGAACCGCAGCCAGGACCAAGAGGCATGGGAATTATTATTGGGCGCCGGCTGACGATTCGCGGTTTTATCGTGACTGATAAGCCCAAGGCATGCGAGGAGTACGTCGTAAAAGCGATTAAGTGGCTTGAAGAAGGCAAATTGAAGTATCGGGAGACTATTGTCGAAGGCGTTGAGAATGCGCCGCAGGCATTCATTGACCTACTCAAAGGCCGCAACATCGGCAAACAGATTGTGCGCTTGTCGGACGCTGACTAAGGAAGTCGCATGATCGCTGATGTAAATGTAGCAGTCGTCACAGGCGGCGGGCATGGCATTGGGCAAGCGCTGTGCCGACGGCTGGCTCAGGACAGTATCAAAGTCGTTGTCGCTGATCTCGACTACGTAGCCGCTCAAATGGTGGCCGCTGAAATTGATGGCGTTGGTATCAAGGTTGATGTTGGTGACGAAGCGGACATGACTGCGATGATCAACAAAGTCGAAGAAACAGTCGGTCCCATTGATATGTTCGTCTCAAACGCAGGGCTCGTGTTCGGCGATGGCAAGTCGGGCGCTGCATCGGCTGATGGTGTTCTGGCTCCAGTTGATGACCGTTGGGAGATCTCCTGGCGAGTCAATGTCATGGCGCACGTCTACGCTGCCCGGGTGCTTGTGCCGCGGATGGTTGAGCGCGGTGGCGGTTACCTCGTTAACACTGCATCGGCAGCCGGTCTGTTGTCGTCGATCGGCGATGCAGCGTATTCCGTGACCAAGCATGCTGCTGTCGGTTTTGCCGAGGCGCTGGCGATCCGGCATGGCGATGAGGGCATCAAAGTCTCCATGGTTTGTCCGCAAGCCGTCGCGACCCGCATGCTCGACCTTGCGGTTGGACCGGGTGCGGAAGAGAACGTCTTCGGCGGTGCTGACGCCGATGGCATTCTGACGCCGGAGCAGGTGGCCGATTGCATAGTCGACGGTGTCGCGAACGGCCAGTTCCTGATCGCGCCGCACCCCGAGGTTCTGGGCTATTTTCAGCGCAAAGCTGCCGACTACGATCGCTGGGTTGGCGGTATGCGGCGTTTTCGACGCAAGCTGTCAGGCAAGCTCGACTAACGACGCCTCGACGTTCGTCTTCATCACCGATCCGTCAGGATAGTTTGATGCCGAGATTCTTTGCGCCTTGAGTTGCGAACTTGGTGGTTTGCTCGAAGCCGCCGGTGAATTCTTTCATACCGGCTTCGTCGTTAATCGTCTTCCATGCCGCTGCAACACCTTCGGCTGAGACGTGATCGGGTAACAGATTTACGCCTTCCGTTTCAAAGCCCTTGAAAACGGCAAAGCTGCCACCGCCGGCAGCGATTACTTTGCGGCTCGGTGCGTCGGGGCTAGCGAGAAAAACGATCGCCGGGCTGACGGTCTCGGGTGACAATAGTTTGAATACAGGTTCCGGGAACAAGCCCTCGGTCATCGCGGTGCCGGCTGCGGGCGCGAGACAATTGACATGAATGTTGTTTTTCGCGCCTTCGAGGTGCAGCGTGTTCATCAAGCCGACCATCGCCATCTTTGCGGCGCCGTAGTTGGACTGACCGAAGTTGCCATACAGACCCGAACTCGATGTTGTGAATACGATGCGGCCGTAATTTTGCTCGCGCATGATTTCCCAAACTGCCTTGGTGCAGTTGGCGCTGCCCATCAAATGCACATCGATGACGAGTCGAAAGTCCTCGATTGACATTTTCAGGAAGGTCTTATCACGCAGGATACCTGCATTGTTAATAAGAATATCGATCCGGCCCCAGGCGTCCATGGTCTGTTTAGCCATGTCCTGAACAGCTTCAAAATTTGCGACGTTGGCACCATTTGAAATTGCTTCGCCACCCGCCGCCCTGATCTCCGTGACGACAGCATCAGCATTCGCGGAATTGCCATACTCGTCGCCGAGATCGTTGACGATGACTTTGGCGCCGCGCTCGGCCAATGCCAGCGCATGGCATCGGCCCAGTCCCTGGCCGGCTCCGGTCACTATGGCCACCTGGCCATCGAGTCTGATCGTCATATTGATGCCTCCGTTGTTCAATGAACTTGCTGTCAGGTAAGCACCATCATTGTCAGTATCTCGGCAATCAGTGCAGGTGTTTCTTCGCCTTCGATATCGACGGTCACGGCGCTCTTGATCAGCCATTGCCCGGGATTCTTCTCTGTTACCGCCAGCACTTTTTGTCGGGAACGAATTCGCTTGCCGACTCTAACGGGCATCAGGTAGCGCACCTTGTCAGAGCCATAGTTAATTCCCATGGCGAGATTTTGCGGCACGATCGAACTCTGTGCATTCAGGAAGGACAGTAGAGAGAACGACAGGAAGCCATGGGCAATCGGACCGCCGAACGGTGTCTGCGCCGCTTTATCCGCGTCGACGTGAATAAACTGATGGTCGTTGGTTGCTTCTGCGAACAGGTTGACGCGCTCCTGCGTAATCTCCAACCATGACGACGGCTGCAGTTCCTTGCCAACCAGGCCGGGAAGATCTTTCGCTTTGATGGTTTCCGCCATAGCCATTTACCTGTATGCGGTGCTGACTCGGGTCGTCGCTATGACTGCTGAGCCTTTATATATGGGCGCAATTCGGTGCGCGCGACAACCATGCGGTGCACTTCGTCGGGGCCGTCCGCGAAGCGCAAAGTGCGTGCCACTGTGTACATTGCGGCCAGTGGAAAGTCCTGGGAAATGCCGGCGGCTCCGTGCATTTGAATAGCGTCGTCAATAACGTCGATGGCAACGTTCGGCACTGTTGCTTTTATTTTTGAAATCCAGACCTGCGATTCCTGCACACCTCGAGTATCGATGATATGCGCAGTCTGCAATGTCAGTAGCCTGGCCATGTCGATATTGATTCGCGCTTTAGCGATGACGTCGTAGTTACCGCCCAGCTTTGCAAGCGGTCTGCCGAACGCCGTGCGCGAAACTGAGCGGTGGCACATCAGTTGCAATGCCTGCTCGGCCATGCCGATAGCCCGCATGCAATGATGTATGCGCCCGGGCCCCAGCCTACCCTGCGCGATCTCGAAACCTCGTCCCGGGCCGAGGATGATATTCGCCTCCGGGACGCGGACGTCTGTCAGGCGGATATGCATGTGGCCGTGCGGTGCATCGTCGCAGCCGAACACATCCATCGGCCGAACCACCTCGACCCCGGGCGCGTCCATCGGGACCAGGATTTGTGAGTGTTGCTGGTGGCGGTGGTTGTCCGGGTCCGACTTCACCATGCAGATCATTATCTTGCAGCGGGGGTCGCCAGCGCCGGAGATGTAGGTTTTCTCCCCGTTGATGACCCACTCGCCATTCTCGAGTACAGCCGATGTCGAAATATTGGTTGCGTCCGACGATGCGACGTCGGGCTCGCTCATTGCATAGGCTGACCGTATTTCGCCATTAAGCAGCGGCTCGAGCCACTGTTCTTTTTGTTCTGCCGTACCGTAACGCTCTATGACTTCCATGTTGCCCGTGTCAGGCGCACTGCAATTGAAGGCTTCTGCTGCGAGATGCGAACGGCCGGTTTCCTCGGCCAGGTAGGCGTATTCGACCGTGCTCAGCCCGTAGCCGCTCTCACTGTCGGTTAACCAGAAATTCCAGAGGCCTTGTTCGCGCGCAGCCGACTTCAAGCTGTCGAGAATTTCATTTTGTCGATCGCTTAGCGTCCAGCGATCGCCCGTGGCAACTTCGGCAAGGAACTCCTCGTCAACGGGGAGCACCTTTTCATCAATAAATATCTTTACCGCATCAAGCAGCGGCCGTACTTTGTCTGATATTCCGAGATCCATCGTACGAGTATAGTCAGTTGTGCTCGGCAAGTAACGACTCACGTATCTGCTCGATCTGCGGTTTGAGTCTCGGCATGGCCTTACCCAGGCAATGCTTGTCGCGCGGGCAACCCGAACTGCGTGGGCAGATAATGGTCGCGTCTTTTTTGGCACCTTGAGCGATCCAGCCAATATTGAGAATCTTGCCGATGCTTTCCAGTTGGCTAGCTGCTTCGTCCGGGATCGGGCCGGAACCGCCATTGCTATTGCAGCTGTTCTCAATTGCCTCAATCGTCTCCTTCGGTTCAATATTCTGTGCGCGCAGTGCAGGCGCGAGGTCTACGCCGGCACACAGAACATGTGGATTGCCGGCTGCGTCCTTGCTACGAATTGACTGGCAACAATAGAGCCGCTTGTCATCACCAGCGCGCAGTACTGAAATTTGCGATGACGGTTTTGTAGAACGCGTATTGAGCATGCGAAACACGGCCCAGTGTTGGCAGGGATCCGAGATCAAGGACATATTGCCCCACGGCAATGGGATGCCGTTGCCACGGTAGACCGCCCGCAGGTTCCCTGGCGGGTACGCATCGAAATAGTGCCAGAACGGGTAAGGGCTGACGCTCGGCATCCGGCGCATGACCAACGCTTTCGTTAGTTCAATTTTGTCGCCAGCATCGATCGCGTATGCATGCTTGGCGAGAAACTGACGGAACGGCGTTTTCGGCGCCAGCAGCGCCGCGGCAAAATAACTGCACTCGAAATCACGCCAGGCGAGCAGAATATTTTTCGCATCGACATTGACCGATTCTGTTTCATCCCTGCGTCCTGCTACCCGGCCGCCGGATATCTGAGGTGCACGTGCGCCGTCGCCATCGTGAAGAATCATGTGGGCAATATGATTCGCAACATCAAACTTCAATCGTTCCGGGGACTCCCTGAGCGCACTGTTCAGGTAGACCGTGCCAGGCGCTTCGAAAAACGAACGTACTACAGTATTTAAAGGAGATTCCGTGTCGCGACGATCCTTGATTGGCGACCTGTCGAACCACTTGATGGACAAGCCGACGTCAGCTGCGATGTCCAGTACATCGTCAACCCGCAATGGGAAGCGCTTCTTGCCAATACTCTCCGCGGCGCGTTCGAGGTCGGGAAATCGATTTTGATTGGACTCCTGATGAGCGCGAATCAGGAGATGTGCAAACTGCCTGCCTGTTGTGCCGGTTTGCGCCAGAAGTTCGGGTATCGCGAGCTGCAGCAGGCTATCGGAAAAAAGAAATGCGGGTTCCAGTGGCAGGCCACTTACGGCCGATTCACGCGGCGCCGGATCAATCGAATCGTCGAGCGATTCGTCATAAAACCAGCTCAGCTCCTTCTGGAATATGTCCGCAATGATCTTGAGCAGCCGCACTGACGGCACTCGTTTGCCGTTCTCGATCATTGATAAATAGGATACCGACGGTGCGGCCTCGGCATCGATTTGAACGCAGCGCACCGACAGGTCCTCAAGCGTCAGGTGATTCCGCTTCCTCAATGACTTGATTTTCGTGCCGGCAAAATGGGCCTTGCGCCCCAATCCTCGTGTTGAGCTCATGCTGGTCTCTTTTGTGAAATTAACACTGTGAAGTTTTCGTTGTGAAATTTATTCGCAGTTGAACGTACTATACCTCTCGAAGACCCAATATTCACGCTTCGCTACACGAAACACACAGTTTTCCTGGAGACAACATGAACCGACGCAAGCAGAGAAAGATATCCGCCTTCCTGGATGCAAAGCTGCCGCTCATGGGCGCCAGCCATGCCGATGTAGAGCGCTATTGGGTCGACACGCCGCTGCGCTATACCCAGTGTTTTGCAATGCTGACGGACGGTCGCATCGTGAGACTGCGGAATGCGAGCCAATTCGTCGGCTGGTCGGGAAAGGAAAGCGAGTGCAGCCTGATGTTCAGCTGCGAGGGGCGCCGCATCGTCATCAACCGCGTTAATGGTTGCAACGAACTCGAAGATTCGTCGATGAGGATCGGTGTGCGCAAGTTCATCAGCCGCGACGGCGGCCTGATTATCGGCCGCCACTGGGGCGGTCAATTGGCGAGAACCGCCGCCGAGCGCATGCACATCTTCGCGCCGCCTGCGTTCGAGCGTATCGGCGCGATGATCTGACCGATGCGTAGCGTGCTTCAGACAGAGCAGGTGGCTCCTGCGACACTCATTCGCCCACAGCCGACCGCGGACTTTTGTGACGAAAACTCGTCCGCCCAGGTTTTACAAAACGGCTTTATCAGTTGCGGTGGGTCAAGCGCCTGTGTCGGATCGGTCGAGACGATTTGCACACGCGACGACAATTCACTCGTAAAAGCCACTTTGCGGGAACCCGGTGCCGGACGCGTCCTGCTCATCGACAACCAGGGCTCGATGACGTGTGCAATGTTGGGCGGCGATCTCGCAGGTCTGGCCGCCGATAACGGCTGGGCCGGCATCGTGGTCAACGGCGCTGTACGCGACCTCGAGGAGCTGCGGCAAACGCCGGTTGGCGTATTCGCGCTTGCTACGTGCCCCCGCAAGAGCCAGAAACGCGGCATCGGCACCCGCGGAGAACCCGTACGTATCGGCGGCGCTTACATTCGCCGCGACGACATCATCGCAGCCGATG
>CAYTNO010000038.1:0-10179 GCA_964439125.1 uncultured Woeseiaceae bacterium
GGGCGGGAAAACCGGATTGGTGAGGTCCGGAATTATCACGCCGACCGTGAACGACTTGCCGGTGCGCAAGCCTGACGCAAGCGTGCTGCGTGCGTAACCAAGGTCATCGGCGATCCTGGTTATACGATCTGCAACGTCAGTCGAGACCATGTGCCGGGTTGCGGCATTGAGGACGCGAGAAACAGTCGATGGATGTACGCGTGCCGCTGCGGCAACGTCTTTGATATTGACCTTTCGCTTACTCATAACACGTCGATGATTAACTTGATTTCCATCAGGCAAAAAGTAACCAGGAGAATTCTGTTGAACACCTTCTGAGACATCTTGCCGGCAAGACTGATGCCTATTCGTGTGAAGATCAATGTCGGCACCAGTGCAACCAGACTGAGTTGCAGGCGCGCGGGTGTCAAAAGATCTGTGCCTAATGCGGTGGTCATCTGGGCAGAGGCGAACAGCAAAAATGAAAAGGTGATGAGGAATGCGTAGGCAGTCGGGTTGAGCGAGCGGCCGTGATAATAGGGCGCGACGATTTGCGCTGAAATTCCAGTTGCTCCCTGAATAGTGCCGCCCGCAAAGCCAAGGAGATAAGCAACACGTCCCTTGCCGCGAAAAACGTCCATTGAGTTCTTTGCGAGAAAATACTGAACCAGATAAATCGCGAGCCATGTCGCCAGTAGCACCTTTAGCCATCGGTCGCTAACCAGTAGCAACAGCGCAGTTCCCGCCACGCCACCGATGAATCCGCTGATGAGAAACGGCAGGTGCTCTCGAAGCAAGGATCGGTATTGTCGGTGACTCATTACCAGCCAGAGATTTGCGCCGATGCCCGGGATGATCATCAACACCACAGCTTCTTCAACCGATGCGATTGCGGCCAGCGCAGGTACAGCGAACAAGGGCAGTCCAAGGCCAGTCATGCCTTTGAGGAGTGCACCGATCGAGATCGCGATAAGGACGGCGATCAACAGGGTAGTGTCAATTGGAATCAGATCCACGGTCGTCCTATAATTCGGAGAAGCTATGCAAACGATTGCATAAGACTACTACAAGGCATCCGGACATCAAAACCAGGATTTTTAGCGATTTATGAAAACTGACAATTTAACGCATACGATTGGCTGGATAGGCGCGGGCCGAATGGGCTTCGCGATGGCGAAGCGATTACTCGAGGCCGGCTGCGACGTCGCGGTCTATAACCGAACGCGCGCCAAGGCAGAGCCGCTACAGGAATTCGGTGCGACGATTGTTGATAGCCCGGCGGATCTCTCGTCAAGGGATGTCGTGTTCACTATGGTCTCCGGTCCCGCAGATCTGGAGCAGGTTATTTGCGGCGACGCCGGAGTTCTGAGCAAAGCAGAGACGCCGAAGATGCTAATCGACTGTTCGAGCGTGTCAGCAGAAGGGTCAAATGTCGTTCGCACTGCGTTGTCACAACGAAATGCGACGATGGTCTCCGCACCTGTCAGTGGCAACGCCAAGGTCGTTTCGGCCAGGCGCCTGACAGTAGTGGCATCTGGACCGAGAGCGGCATTTGAAGTCGCCGAGCCCTACTTGCAGCTATTGGGCGAGGGCGTGACCTACGTCGGTGAAGGCGAATTGGCCCGGATGGTGAAAATCTGCCACAACGTATTGTTGGGCGTGGTTACCCAATGCCTGGCGGAAATCACAGTTCTTGCGGAAAAAGGCGGTGTGCCACGGCACGCCCTGCTGGAATTCATCAACAACAGCGTCATGGGTTCTATGTTCTCCGCGTACAAGACGCCGGCTTTCGTTAATCTCGACTGGACACCGACATTTACGCCTGTGCTACTGCGCAAGGATCTGGATCTGGGTCTCGCTGCCGGCGAGAAATTAGGCGTACCGATGAAAGTAGCTCAGGCAACTCGCGATCTTGTTCAGCGCTCAATCGACGCTGGACATATAGATTGTGATTTTGGCATTTTGCTGGAGGAACAGGGCAAAGCGTCAGGCATGGAACTTCAATCAGAAAATCTGGAAGTCAACGACGGCTTGCACTAGATCGCAGGCGTCAAAAATGGGACAGGTGATATGAAGCGCAGAGAGTTTATTAAACAAACTGGTTCGTTGGCTGGTCTGTCTTTTGTAGGTTGTGGTCTTGGCGCGATTAACGCATGCGCACAGGAGTCGCCCGGCCACGAACGTCGCCGCGTTGTCATCAATGGCAAGCAGATGCGTACGATCGACATCCACTGCCATAGTTATGTGCATGACGTCTGGCCGTTGATTCAGGACAGCGACGAGATCGGATATTTGATGTCAATGCTCGATGTTCCACCGCTCAAGAAGAAGATCGATATCGATAACGTCGATTTTCGCCTTCAACAAATGGATGAACAGGGCATCGACATGCAGGCCGTTAGTCTTCATGTCGGGCAGTACCATTATTGGGCTGGCCGTGATCTCGCGGCAGAAATTGTCAGCATCCAGAACCAGCGTATCGCGGAGCTTTGTGCGGCGCATCCCGATCGCTTCATTGGTCTCGGCGCGGTTGCTTTGCAGCACCCGGATCTCGCTGTTGAGCAAATGAAACACGCAATCAAGGAGCTGGATATGCGCGGCTTCATGATCACCGGATCAGTTAACGACAAGGAGCTGTCCGATCCGATGTTTCATCCATTCTGGGCTGCGGCTGAAGAGTTGGGTACCGTTATCTTTATTCACCCGCGCAACTTCCCGGCGGGCCAATCACGTCTCGAAGGTAATGGTGCGCTGAGCAACGTAATTGGCAACCCGCTCGAGACAAGCGTCGCTCTTTCACATTTGATATTCGAAGGCACGTTGGATCGCTATCCCGGGGTGAAAATTTGCGCGGCGCACGGCGGCGGTTACCTTCCGTCCTATATTGGCCGTTCCGATCACTGTGTCGAAAACTGGTCTGCTGTCTGTAAGCCAACCAACCAGCTTCCGAGTCAATACCTGAAGCAGATTTACTTCGACTCCCTGATCTACACCACCGAGAATCTGCGGCACCTGATCAATACGGTTGGCGCGGATCGAATCGTTATTGGTACGGATTTCCCGTTCAACATGGGCAATGTCGATTCGGTCAACCATATCTTGTCTGTGCCAGACCTGACCGCTGAAGAGCAGGAAGCGATCCTCGGCGGAACAGCCGCCAGCTTACTCGGCGTTTCCTGAGGCCAATCCAGATGCCCGTCGAATTCACGTTGAATGGGGAAGTCGTTAGTGTCGACGTTGATCCGAAGACACCGCTGCTCGAGGTACTACGTAACGATTTCGAATTGAATGGGCCCAAGTTTGGATGCGGCCTGGCGCAGTGCGGTGCGTGCGCGGTGCAACTGGATGGTGCTTCGATCCGATCCTGCGTCATGCCGGTTCAAATTGTCGCGGGGAAAAACGTAACGACGCTCGAAGGCCTGGGCACAGAAGAGAGGCCACATCCGTTGCAGGCTGCGTTTATCGAAGAGCAGGCAATCCAATGCGGCTATTGCGCGAGCGGCATCATCACGACTGCCGCGGCGTTCCTCGAGCAAAATCCATCGCCAACAAGCGACGAAACAAAACACGCGTTGTCAGGGCATCTGTGCCGTTGCGGTGCGCAGCCACGAATGCTGCGTGCGGTAGCAAGTGCCGCGAAGAAGATGTCGGGTGACGGCTCATGAAAAGCAGCCGTAGACAGTTTCTACAAGGTGTCGGCACGCTAGCGATTTACTTCGCGCTACCGGCCTGCTCGACGCGGGAGTCGTCGCCCGGTTTGGGTCAGGCAATTCTCGGAAACAGGCTCGTAGTAAAGGCTTCGGGCGAGATTAAATTAATGCTTGGCAAGGTCGAATTCGGACAGGGCATTGGCACGGCTTTGGCACAGATAGCCGCAGAAGAGCTCGATGTTGATTTCAGTCGCATCCGCGTCGTTGCAGTTGATACCGATTTCTCGCCCGACGAGTTTTACACATTCAGTAGCATATCGATTCAACAAGGCGGTCCGCCAACACGCAGAGCCGGGGCAGCCGCAAAGAAGCACCTGCTGCGACGAGCGGCCGAGCAACTCAACGTTGCTGTCGAATCGCTAAGCGTGGTGGACGGAGAGATCTACGCCGAAAATAAAGCCACCGGGATAAGCTACTGGCAATTGATCGGCGACGAGCAAATCGATGTCGATATCAGTGAAGAGCAGGCGGTGAAACCGGTTGAGGAATACTCGATCGTGGGCGAGTCGTATCAGCGCATCGACATACCTGCAAAAGTATTTGGTGGCGCCAGTTATCTGCAGGACTTGCGACCGGCAGACATGGTGCACGCGCGTGTCGTGCGCCCGCCTGCTGAGCGCGCGGAACTTCAGGAATTCGACCCCGAACCTGCAGAGAAACTTCCAGGGGTTCTCAAAGTCGTTCGCGACGGCAATTTCGTCGCCGTCATTGCCGAACGCGAAGGCCAGGCACATGATGCAGCGGTCGCACTGCGCCGAGGCAGTTCATGGCATCTGCCTGGTGACATGCCGGATGAAAACTCCATCTACTCATGGCTAAAAACCGCAGAGTCACGAGCAGAACCTGTCGCGAGCAAACAGTCCGGGTCTGGCGGCGACAAGAAGTTGGTGACGGTCAGCCAGACGTATCAACGGCCGTACCAGGCGCACGGCTCAATATCGCCTTCTGCGGCGATCGCAGAATACGACGGGCAACGGTTGACCGTCTGGAGCCACGGGCAAGGAATGTATCCATTACGAGCGGGGATCGCACATGTCCTGAATCTCGATGCCGAAAATGTACGTTGTATTCATCACGAGGCGTCGGGGTGCTACGGACACAATGGAGCCGATGATGCGGCTTGCGACGCGGCTGCGATAGCAATGCACTTTCCCGGCAGACCGGTGCGCCTGCAGTGGGAACGTGCAGACGAAATGGCATGGGAGCCGTACGGTTCCGCCATGCATATTGAGGTTAGTGCCGACATCGACGATTCGGGCGATGTTGACGCGTGGACATACGACTTGTGGAGTACTCCGCACTCAAGCCGGCCAAGAAGTCCGGAGAACGCCGCTAATATGATCTACCCGCAGCTAAAGCAGGATCCGCTGCCTTTGCCACCGGTACAGTCCATTCCGCAGCCAAACGGTGGCGCCGACAGAAACGGCATACCGCTGTATGCGTTCAACAATATGGCTGTGACAAAACACCTTGTTACAGACGTGCCACTTCGTGTGTCTGCTTTGCGCGGGCTCGGAGCTTACGCGAACGTATTCACGATTGAGTCCTTCATGGATGAACTGGCGAATCGAGCCGGTGCAGATCCACTTGATTACCGACTCAGGCATCTCGAAGATGAGCGAGCCATCGCTTTGCTGAAACACCTGGCTGAGACGAGCAACTGGTATCAACGGCCAACCGCTCAAGGTGGTGTCGGTTGGGGGCTGGGGTTCGCACGATTCAAGAATCGTTCAACCTACGTCGGTATCGTCATGCGCGTCACTGTTGATGCTTCCACCGGCGACATCCGATTGAAACAGGCGACAGCGGTGTGTGACGCCGGGCTTGTCATCAACCCCGACGGAGCGAGCGCCCAAATTGAAGGTGGCATCGTTCAATCAGCGAGTTGGACGCTGAAAGAACAAATTCGCTTCAGCAAAGAAGAAAAGCAAAGCCTCGATTGGGCGAGCTATCCGATTTTGCAATTCGACGAAGTTCCCGAAATAGAAGTTTCGTTCATGGATAGAAACGATCAACCCTCGTTGGGAGTTGGTGAGGCGGCGCAGGGGCCTACCGCTGCGGCTATCGCCAACGCGGTCTATCACGCGACGGGCCATCGGCTGCGTCGACTGCCTTTGCGGCTGAGCTAGCACTCACCCTGAATGAATTCAAATGCGCCCGGAAACCGGGACAAGCGCACCCGTTATGCCGCTGGCTTTGTCTGACAAGAGAAACGCAATGACGTTTGCCAGTTCCCGAGTTGTTACCCACGAATCAAAGTCCGCGTCGGGCATATCTTTGCGGTTGGCGGGCGTATCGATAATCGAAGGTAGAACGGCATTGACTCGTATCGCCTTCGATTTGAGTTCCTCGGCCAACGATTCTGTCAGTCGAGCAACGCCAGACTTGGCCGCCGCATAAGCACCTTTCCCGAATTCAGCCCGCGTCGCTGCGGCAGAACCGATATTTACGATCGAACCGTGTCCAGCTTCGAAAAACGGTACCGTTGAGCGGCAAGCATTAAGTGCAGTCCGAACATTCATTGCCCACATGCGATCCCATGTGGAGATATCGCCATCCATGACCGTTTCCCAGGCGAAGCCACCGGCGACATTAACGAGACCCTGAATCGGGCCGCTGCTCGCGGCGATTTCGCTAATTGCCTCTTGCGCCTGGTCGGCATCGGCAAGGTCGACACCGCGGACAGGCGCGACCTCGAGTCCGTTTTCAAGCAGAACCGTACAAACCTCTTGTCCCAGCGCGCCAGACGCACCCGTCACGATGATACTCACTCGTTATTTCCCACGCCGACCAAGCGAATCGGAAATGCGATCGGCAAGCGCAATATCGCGTTTTGTAAGGCCGTTGGCATCGTGTGTCGTAAGCGTAATCGCGACACGGTTGTAAACGTTGCTCCACTCGGGGTGGTGGTTGAGTTTTTCGGCCTCGATCGCGATTTCAGTCATGAAGCCCCAGGCTTCGACAAAGTTAGCGAACGTAATCGTTGTTGATACGGCGAGGCCATCGTCGGACAGCGTCCAACCAGGGTGCGCGGCTAACAGGCGATCGACTTGATCGCTGTCGAGAATGTCGCTCATGTGAACCTCTATTTGTCGAAGTAGGCGTGCGTGCCACGGTGTAGCACTTTGTCATCGGGCATTATTTCATGCGCTTCGATTTCGGTCTGCGATTTAACGTGTTGGTAAACGTCTGTGAAATCGGCGTAGCACGATTCCAGCAATTGCTCGAAGTTGTCAATGACAAAATAGGTTTGCTGGAAGTCGTCAATGATGTGCTTGGTGCGCATGATGCGCTCCAGGTCGAACGCAACCCGGTTGGGTGAGGCGTCTTCCAGTGAGAACACACTCTCTTGCGGTGAAGACAAAATTCCCGCACCGAAGATGCGCAGCCCTTGCTCAGTCTGCAGCAAACCGAACTCAATGGTGTACCAGTACAAGCGTGCGAGGTTATGCAGCTGGCCCAGTTGCAGCGCGCGCTGCCCACCCTTGCCGTAGGCCTCCATGAACTTGGCGTAGCTTGGGTTCGCGAGCAACGGTACGTGGCCGAAAATATCGTGGAAGACATCGGGCTCTTCGAGGTAATCGAACTCTTCCTCGGGCCGGATGAATGCACCTGCCGGGAAGCGGCGGTTGGCCAGGTGATCGAAAAAGACGTCATCGGGTACCAGTTCTACTACGGGGACTACTCGCCATCCGGTGATCTTTTCGAGCCGATCCGAAAGCCGTTCCATGTTTGGAATGCCGGCGGACGAAAGCTGCAATGTGTTGACGGCCTCAAGAAACGGAGCGCAGGCACGACCGGGCAACACTTCCTGTTGGCATTTGAACAGGCGATCCCAGCGATCGTGCTCCTCGGCAGAGTAGGTATCCCACTGCTGGTCGATGGTCCAGTCGGCATTGCGTGGAGAATTGGCGTAGCGGTTCTTGTTCGAATCAATGACGGCCGATGCTGCACCCATGGGAGTGTCTCTCTAACGATTGGTTAATCTGAAAAAATACAGCAAAACCACTGAAAAGGGTGTTCATTATTGCGATAATAAGCCTGATAATTGACAAAAATAGCCACAAAAGATCATAAATATGAAACAAAAAGATCATCCGATTGCCCTGTCTGAAAGCGACATCGCGGTACTGCGTGCGGTACAGGAAGACGCTTCCGCAACTGCGCGTGAATTGGCCGAGCGTCTGGGAATGTCGCCTTCAACCCTTTGGCGAAGGGTCAACGAGCTTGAGCAGGTTGGTGCCATCGAAGCAAGGGTCGCACTGCTGAACCCCGACAAGGTTGGCTTGCCGGTATGCGTGTTCGTCTTCATCAACATGGTGAATCACGACAAGCAAACGTTGGCGAACTTCGTGCGCTTCGTGGAAGACACGGCCAGCATTATGGAATGTTTCGCTGTAACAGGAACGCATGACTACACTCTTATTATCCGAGCGAGCAGCGTCGGCGCATTCGAACAAATACTCATGGAGCAAATTCTGCCGCATGCATCGGTTGCTTCCGCGTCGTCACAAATCGCTCTTCGGCAACACAAATACTCCACTGCATTACCACTATAAAGGGACTCGCGCCCTTGACGAGCAGGTACTGATGGCAATAGCCTCAGGGTAGTGATTGCGCGACACTGCGAAAATCATCGTGGAGACAATGACTTGAGCCTGCTGGCCAACATCAGACAACGACATCAAACCTGGGCCCGTCGTGCCCTGGGTTTGTTCGTGGCTGTGTGGCTGAATCTGGCGCTGCAGCCCTGCGCGATGGCGCTGGAGTCTATGCAGGACAACGATTGTCCGCACTGCCCACCCGCACAAACGCATGAACACGAAGGCATGCATGAAAGCATGGGCGACGAGATGCCTTGTGCAGGCGCTGCTGCCGATTGCTCCTTTAGCGAAGATCTGAATCACGACGGTCGCAGCGATCAACTCAAGCTCAAAGATGCGCACATTGACTCACCGATTGCGATTTCTTCCAGAGAACTTGCTTTACCTTACGCTAACCCGGTCGACTTCCGGCCGCGCCCCCGATACGCATCCGTTCACACGGGTGCGCCCCCACCACTAAACGTCCTTCACTGCGTCTATCTGAAATAGCGATCCCCCCGTTGTAAACCGTATTTACCGGTTCTAACGAAGGAGATTGTTTGATGACGTTTTTCTGTGGGCGATTGCCCCTACATTTACTGTTGCCACTGCTGACGCTTGCGTTCACAGCACAGGCGCAACACAACCTGCCGTTGACGCTCGCGGAGGCGGAGCAGCTGGCGCTTGACCAGGAGCCTGGCCACGCTGCGATGCTGGCTCAAGCCTCCGCGCTTGAAGACCACGCGGTCGCTGCCGGGCAACTGCCCGATCCTACGCTTCGCGCAGGCCTGGCGAATTACCCGATCAGCTCGGGTGGTTTCTCGACCGAAGGTATGACGCAGGCGCAGCTTGGCTTGCGGCAGAGCTTTCCGTCCGGCAAATCGCGCGCATTTAGCACACAGCGCTATGAGTCGTTGGCGCTCGGGATGGGCGAAAGCGCGCATGCACGCTCTCGTGACGTTTTGACGCAAACACGCCGCGCCTGGCTGGAAGCCTATTACTGGCAGCGAGCACGCGACATCGTCACTGAGTCGCGACCATTTTTCGGCGATCTCGTCGAGGTCACCAGATCGCAATACGCGGTCGGCCGGAAGACCCAGCATGACCTGTTGCGTGCCGAACTCGAGTTCAGCCGCCTGGATGATCGCCTGATCGAGATCGACAGGCGGTATGCGCAAGCGACTGCGATGCTGTCAGCATGGACAGGATCTTTCGCGAATCGACCGATCGCATCCGCACTACCGGCTTTGCAGCGGGTTCCGGAAATCGAATTATTGCGATCCGCACTCGCAACACATCCGTCCCTGCTTGCTGCGGAGGCTCAAATAGACGCACGACGCGCAGGCGTGAACCTCGCCGAAGAACAGAAGAAACCCGGTTGGGCGCTGGATCTTGGTTACGGCTATCGCGACGGGACTTTGCCCAGTGGTGACCCACGTTCCGATTTCGTGAGCTTGTCCGTTAACTTTGAGTTGCCGTTCTTCCAGAAGAACCGGCAAGACCGGAAGCTGTCGGCTGCGCTGAGTGAACGCGGTGCCGCCGAGTACAAGAAGGATCTATTGCTGAGAGAAATGTCGAGCCAGCTCGATGCGGCATTCGCGCATTGGACAGACCTGACTCGGCGGGTTGGCCTGTACGAGTCACGGATTTTGAGCCTCTCCGAAGATCAGGCGCAGGCCGCACTGCTCGCTTATCAAAGCGAGGCCGGTGACTTTGCCGATGTCATGCGCGGCTACATCGATGATCTCAACACTCGCCTCGAACATGTTCGCTTACAAGTCGATCGCGGCCAAAGTTATGCCGTGCTCGCTAATCTCGGAGGGATACCCCAATGAGCAAGTCAATTACGATTCTCGCGGTCCTGGTTACCGCGCTTCTGCTCGGCATCGCCGTTGGTCGATGGTCCG
>CAYTNO010000039.1:0-10041 GCA_964439125.1 uncultured Woeseiaceae bacterium
CATGTCGAGGTACTTCTTACCTGCCTCATCCCAGACATAGGCACCCTCCGCGCGCGTTAATACCACGGGCAGCGGGTTGTAATTCTGTGCACAATAACGTGCTTCGAGATCGATGCTGTTACTCATGACATTACCAGTCAGCGCGAGCGCTCGGCTTCCACATTCGGTACAAAGTCAGAATTTTACAGCAATAACATCCACTTAAGCTAATACAAATAAAACGAAGAATGCTCAGATCAGTGCTTACCCCATTGGGAAAACAGACCAAGTAGAAGGAAAAATGCTCAGATCACCTAAAAACTCATCAGGAAAACAGACCCAGTTGGCGCCGTGAACAGAATACCGCGATCACAAAAACTCTTGTTGCAAGGCCCGGTCGGAAAGCTCGAGTCGATTCTCGATGTTCCCGGGGATGCCGAAATCGTCGGCGCAGCTGTCGTTTGCCACCCGCATCCGCAACATGGCGGGACGATGCACAACAAAGTGGCGCACACGCTTGCGCGAGCTTTTGTGCGGTCTGGCTTCGAGACATTGCGATTCAATTTCCGCGGTACTGAGGCGAGCGAAGGCCAGTACAACGATGGCATAGGCGAACTGGATGATGCACTTGCTGCGCTCGATTGGATGCGGGAGCGTCGTCCTGCTGGACCGCTTTGGCTGGCAGGGTTCTCTTTTGGCGCGGCAATTGCTATTCGCGCCGCTGCCAAAGTTGAGGTAAACGGGCTGGTGAGTGTTGCACCGGCGGTAAGCAGATTCGCTAAAGACATTGCAGATCAGCCGGATTGTCCCTGGCTGGTCTTGCAGGGTGACGAGGATGAACTTGTCGATATTGAGGAGACTCTGGCTTGGCTGAACGCCCTGGAACCAGGTCCTGAGTTACTCGTGCTTGCTGGCGCGGAGCACTTTTTTCATGGCAGGCTGATTGATGTGCGTGAGGCGGTAATGGACTTCATCGCGCGAAATGGGGGCAGTGGCTCTAAATGAAAAAAGCCGGGGCATGCCCCGGCTTTTCGTAACGTCTGGTGAGATTCAAGCAGTCAGACCATATCCTTCAGGCCTTTCAGGGCCGAAATCTTGACGACTTTTGATGCAGGCTTGGCCTTAAACATCATTTCTTCACCGGTAAACGGGTTAACGCCCTTGCGTGCCTTCTTAGCGGGTTTCTTTACAACTCGCATTTTCAAAAGACCAGGGACGGAAAACATACCCGGCGCGCCACGACCGCCGAGGCTTTTCTTGATTTGACCATTGAGCGAATCGAATACGGCGGCAACGTCTTTACGTGCCAATCCGGTGTCGTCAACGATCTTTGCATAGATTTCTGATTTGGTAGGTGGCTTCTTGGTGTTCGCTGCCATGAAAAAATGACTCCTCAAAGATACAAAAAACGGGTATTACCCGCGTCAAAAGCAGCGCGACGATAGCACAAGTTCAGCGGTCACGTAACCGCAAAGCGCGCCTTTTTAAAAGGATTGGTGTGTGATTTGAGCGGGACGATATCAGTCAGTAAAAAATTGACGCTTAAACCGGACGTCGGATGACTCGTCGCTACCATCCGGCATCACGCTGATATCGAAGATCAGGGTTTCGCGGTTTGCCACGGGCACCTCGCCAATGTAGTAGATAGCGTCTTGCTCATTGATCTCACGCATCGTAACGCTCTTGAGTTGGCCTGTGAGGTTCACGGTCTTGACCGTGACCGCCGCAGCCACAGGTTTGCTGGTCGCCTCATCCAGAACAGAGACATTCAGCATCGCGCGGTTCTTGCTGCGCACAATGTTGTAGGCGCGCGCCACTTCCGGTGGCAATTGATCCGTCGACTGGGCACTGAAATGAACGACATGATCGCCAATGTCGGTACTTGTGGCACCCGCTGGTTGAGCTTCAGGAACAGCACTTGACTCGGTCGGCCCGCCACAGGCAGACGCCAGTCCGAGTAGTGACAAAGCGATCAGTATTTTCTTGTTTTTCATGAAACTCGCCTCCGGCTGCGGCAAATACTATAAACCATTTGCTACTCGTGTCGCGACCGGCAGGTCGCCGGGCACCTTTATCGGGCCTGCCACAGAGACTTGTTTGTTGCGGTGCGTCAGCCCTCGGGTCAGGGTGATGCGCGACTGAGGCACGCCCAAATAGTCGGCCAACAAACGGATAACAGCCTTGTTGGCTTTGCCGTCCGTTGGCGCGGCCGTGGTTCGCACGCGCAATTGACCGTGTTCCACGCCTTGAATTTCGTTCTTACTTGCGCGCGGCTGAACCCTCACCTGCACGATCAGATTTTCACCCTGCCATCGCGCAACGCTGCAATCAATGCTGCTCAAATCGGGAAGGGTCGTAGTGTGCTTAAGAATATGGCGGCAGCCTGCAAAGCGATGATCGCGAAGATCGGGGAAATGTCGAGCCCACCTATCGGGCGTATGACGCGTCTGACCGGCCGCATCACGGGTTCGACAAGCATAGAGATAAACGCGGTCGCCGGGTTATATGTTCCGGGTGCGATCCAGCTCAATATGATGTGGATGAAGATCGCAAACGTAAACAAGCGCAACGACAGCAAGACAAGGTCGATCAAAGACGTTAGTGCGACGGGTCCGATCGTTGGCGTCACCGCGCTAAGTGCCAATATTACGAGCACCGTCAGATACTGGATAGCGAAGGCGATTACAACCGTGGCGGTATCCAGACGTCCGACGGGCGGAATTATTCGCCTCACCGGAATTATGAGCGGAGAGGTTATTCGCAGAATGCCCTGCGCGATAGGATTGCGGAAATCTGCTCCGAGCCACGGCAACCAAAAGCGCAACAACATGACGAGCAGAAACAGCTGCGCAAGAGTACTGATGATAAATATAAGTGCGGGTTTCATTGCTCGGAAGTCTCTGCCAGTTCGACGGCTCTTTGTCTTGCGGCCGCAAATGCGGCTGCAAAGGTATCACGAACGTTCTTTTCGTCGAATACCTCAAATGCCGCAGCTGTCGTGCCGCCTGGTGAACGCACATGCGCGATCATTGCTTGCATCGATTCGCCGCTCACGGCCGCAAGCGAGGCAGAGCCCTGCGCTGTATCCATGACGAGCTTGTGGGCGGCCTGTGAGTCCAGGCCGAAGTTCTCTGCGGATTGAATCAGCATGTCGATCAACAAGTAGAAGTAGGCTGGACCCGTTCCCGATATCGCTGTAACGGCGTCGATATGACTTTCATCCGCGACGTGCACAACGCTGCCTACCGCGGACAAAATCTCAGTCGCTCTGTCGCGTTCTCTGCTGCTGGAGACTTCATTAGCAAACAGACCTGAAGCACCTTTTAACAACAGCGCCGGCTGGTTTGGCATTACGCGGACGACTGCTAGTCCATTGCCGAGCCATGCGTCGATATCGCGACTGTGAGTGCCGGCCGCGACCGAAATAACCAGTGGTCGGCCAGCCTGCACGGTATCGGCAAGTTCGAGACAAACTTCACGCATCAGTTGCGGCTTTACCGCCAACACCAGGCAGTCCGCCCGATCTGCGACGGTGCTATTGTCCTTGCTAACAAGAACCCCCGGAAGATCCGCTGACAAAACAGCGCGGCGCTCGGCATTGGGCTCGGCAAGCATCAGGTTTTCCGGCCGATAGCCACTTGAGAGCAGACCGCCGACAAGTGCCCGTGCCATGTTGCCGCCGCCGATGAAGCCGACTTTGTAATTACTCATGTTGTATTCCTGGGTCCAAATACGGCTGTACCGATGCGTACGATTGTAGCGCCTTCGGAAATTGCCGCACGATAGTCGCCGCTCATACCCATGCTTAGAGTATCAGTAGGTATTCCACTGGCACGGAGTTGATCAGCAAGGCGGCGCAGGCGAGCAAACGGCTTGCGCTGCGACTCAAAATCGTCGCATATTGCCGGCAGGCACATCAGGCCGCGCAGCCTGATGCGCGGCAAGCCCACTACGTGCCTGGCCAGATCGGCCACATCTGCAACCGCGATTCCCGATTTGCTCGTCTCATCGTCCACGTTTACCTGCAGGCAAATGTTGAGGTCATCCAGGCTGGCAGGCCTCTGACGACTGAGCCGTTCGGCTGTTTTTAGGCGATCGACTGAATGTACCCAGTCAAAATGCTCGGCTACGGCCTTTGTTTTGTTGGTTTGGAGGTGGCCAATAAAGTGCCATTTCAGGGAAGTGTCGGCGACGATTCTGATCTTCTCCAGCCCCTCGACGACCTGATTTTCGCCGAAATCGATTTGGCCGGCTGCTGCGGCATCATAAATGGCAGAAACGGGCTGCCGCTTGCTGACGGCCAGCAATTTCACACTAGCCGGGTCGCGGCTCGCGTCAGCAGCGGCTTTCGCCAACAAATCTCGGATTTCTCGCAAGTTTTCCGTGACTCTAATCACGTTTTACTCCGGGTGCTTCGCTATACTAGGCTTCGATCAGTGCCGGGTTATGGTAAGTCCGGCCATTAATAATATGAGGGAGAAGCATGGCCGTCGATGTTGCCCAATTGCTGTCGTTCACGGTAAAGAACAACGCGTCCGATCTGCACCTGTCTGGCGGTGTGCCACCCATGATTCGCGTCGATGGCGACATCAAGCGTATCAACATGCCTGCGCTGACCCATAAAGATGTCAATAGCATGGTTTACGACATCATGAATGACAAGCAGCGCAAGGACTACGAAGAATTTCTTGAGACCGATTTCTCTTTCGAGATTCCCAAGCTCGCTCGTTTTCGCGTAAATGCATTTAATCAGAACCGCGGTTCGGCCGCTGTGTTCAGAACCATTCCCTCAGAGATACTGACACTTGATGATCTGGGCGCCCCTCCGATATTCAAGGATATTTCCATGCATCCGCGTGGCATCGTTCTTGTAACCGGCCCGACAGGCTCTGGTAAGTCGACGACGCTTGCAGCGATGGTCGATTACATCAACGACAACAAGCCAGACCATATTTTGACGATTGAAGACCCAATCGAGTTCGTACACGAATCCAAGAAATGCCTGATCAATCAGCGCGAAGTACATCGCGACACGTTGGGCTTTAACGAAGCGCTGCGCTCAGCCCTGCGCGAAGATCCGGACGTGATTCTCATCGGCGAGCTACGTGACCTCGAGACTATTCGGCTGGCGCTAACCGCCGCAGAAACCGGACACCTTGTATTCGGCACGCTGCACACGAGTTCGGCCGCAAAAACCATCGACCGTATTGTTGACGTGTTTCCTGCCGCTGAAAAGGAAATGGTTCGATCCATGTTGTCAGAGTCGCTGCGCGCCGTTATTTCGCAAACGCTGCTGAAGAGAATTGGCGGCGGACGAATTGCCGCACACGAGATCATGATCGGTACGCCCGCAATTCGTAACCTGATTCGTGAGGGCAAGATTGCTCAGATGTACTCTGCCATTCAGACCGGACAGGCTGCAGGCATGCACACACTTGACCAGAACCTGGCTGAGCTGATGACGAAGGGTCTGATTAACAAGGAAGAAGCACGCTTCCGTGCAGTACAGAAAGAGAATTTCTAGGAATAGCTGCTTACAGCTCTTCTGACTGGAGAAAGGAAAGATGGAACGCGAACAAGCGGTAAGACTGACGCAGAATCTGCTCAGAAAAATGGTCGAGCGCGAAGGCTCTGACTTGTTTCTCACCATGGGGTTTCCGCCGGCGATCAAAGTCGACGGCACGATCCACAAAGCGACAGATACGCCGTTAACATCTGATCAGGCTGCGATCATGGTTCGCGCGATCATGAACGACAAACAGATCAAGGAATTTGACGCGACCAAAGAATGTAACTTCGCTATCGCACCACAAGGTATTGGACGTTTCCGTGTCAGCGCGTTTATTCAGCAGGGTCACGTCGGTGCAGTTCTGAGAACGATCACGACAGAGATACCAACTCTCGAAGACCTTGAGTTGCCACCGATTCTCAAAGACGTCGTCATGAACAAGCGTGGCCTTTGTATCATCGTTGGTGGTACGGGCTCCGGTAAATCAACAACGCTTGCGGCGATGATTGGGCACCGCAACCATAACTCTCGTGGCCACATCGTTTCCATTGAGGATCCGGTTGAGTACGTGCATCCGCACGGGGGTTGTGTGATCACACAACGAGAAGTAGGTGTTGATACAGAAACATGGCATGCAGCCCTGAAAAACACGCTGCGCCAGGCACCGGACGTCATACTTATCGGAGAAATACGCGATAAGGAAACGATGGAATACGGTATTCAGTTCGCCGAGACGGGGCACTTGTGTCTTGCGACCCTGCACGCCAACAGCGCGAACCAGGCGCTCGATCGAATTATCAACTTCTTCCCCGATGAGCGGCGTCAGCAACTGCTGATGGATCTCTCGTTAAACACCAAAGCTTTTATCTCGCAGCGCCTCGTACCAAGAGAAGGCGGCGTCGGGCGAGTCGCGGCGATGGAAATCATGCTAAACACACCGCTCGTTGCAGACCTCATCTTCAAGGGCGAAGTTGGGCAGATCAAGGAGATTATGGCCAAGTCCACTCGCCTGGGGATGCAGACCTTCGACCAGGCACTATTCGACTTGTACGAGCATGCCGCAATTTCCTACGAAGAGGCCATGCGCAACGCCGATTCCAAGAACGAACTCAGGCTGCGCGTCAAACTTGAGAGCAAGCGCGATTCCTCCATTGCCGACCAGCAATCCGAGAGCCTCAAGATCATCGAGGAAGATACCGCTCAGATTTTCTGAGCGTCACTCAAGAGTGCATAAATGAACGTCAAGCCGTTATTCAAGTTGATGGTCGAAAAGAAAGCGTCGGACCTTTTCTTTGCGCCTTTCTCGCCAGCCAAGATCAAGATCGACGGCAAGATAATGCCCGTCAACAAGCTCGAGATGACGCCGAAGATGGTCAGACAGGCGGCCATGGAGCTCATGGACGAGGATCAAATGGAAACCTTCATGCGCGAGCTCGAGATCGATTTCGCGATTTCGGAGCCCGGACTGGGTCGTTTCCGTGTCAACGTCTTCCACCAGCGCGGCAACGTTGCAATGGTGTTGCGATATATTACCTCGGAGTTGCCGACGCTCGAGGAGCTCGGTATGCCGGAGCAGCTCAAAGACTTGATCATGTTGCGTCGTGGCCTGATTCTAATGGTGGGCGCCACCGGTTGCGGCAAGTCGACGACGTTGGCTGCGATGGTTAATCACCGCAACGAGAAAACGTCATCGCACATTATTACGATCGAAGACCCGATTGAGTTTCTGCACCCGAACAAGAAATCCATCGTCAATCAACGCGAAGTCGGACTGGATACGAAGTCGTACGGCAGGGCGCTAAAGAGCGCGATGCGCGCGGCACCGGATGTGATTCAGATCGGTGAGATTCGCGATACCGAATCCATGCAGGCGGCGCTGGATATGGCTGGTACTGGCCATCTGGTAGTCGCTACTTTGCACTCGAACAATGCAGCTGAAACACTCGATCGGATTATCAACTTTTTCCCGCAGCAACAGCACGATCAGGTTTTTATGGATCTGGGGCATTATCTGCGCGCAATTCTGTCGCAGCGCCTGGTGCGCTCCCGCGGCGGCAAGCTTGTTGCGGCCGTGGAGCTCATGCTCAACACGCCGCATATCAAGGACCTTATGCTCAAGGGCAGGATTTCCGACGTCAAAGAAGCACATAAGGATAGCGGCGAACAGGGCATGCAGACCTTTGATGAAGCGCTGCTTGGCCTGTACAAAGCGGGCTCAATCACGCTCGAAGAAGCTATGTCGCACGCGGATTCTCGCTCCAACCTCGAAGCCAAGATAAACTTCGGAGGCTAGGCTGGCGCGCTTGGCGCGATCTCAGTAAACTTGCGTCGCCATGCAAGCGACCGAGACATTTCAAACCACCGTTGATGAGGCAGAACTGCAGCTCGATGCCGATGGTAGCCTGCGTCATTTGTTGACGCTCAAGGGTCTGGACAAGACCATGCTCATCGAATTACTCGATGAGTCTCAGAAGTTCATCAGCCCATTTGGGGCTATACCCGCCCGCAGTCGATCCCTTGAAGGTCGCACGGTGGCTAACTTGTTTTTCGAACCCAGCACGCGCACGCGGGCGTCATTCGATCTTGCTGCGAAACGTCTTGGTGCCGACGTGCTCAATCTTGACGTTAATACCTCCTCGCGCAAGAAAGGCGAGAGCATTCTCGACATGATCTACACGCTGCAGGCTATGCACGTGGACATCATGGTGGTTCGGGATGCCAGCGCGAGCGTGCCGGCTCATATTGCCCGCAACGTCAATGACTATGTCAGTATTCTCAACGCCGGTGAGGCAGATGTATCCCACCCGACTCAAGGCTTGCTTGATTTACTCACCATCCGCCAGAACAAGGGCGGGTTTGAAGGCCTGACTGTTGCGATTGTTGGCGACATTGCGCATTCGCGCGTGGTTCGATCAACGGCACACGGACTAAACACGCTCGGCGTTGGAGAGTTGCGGCTTGTTTCTCCGGCGGCAATGGCGCCCGACCCGGATGAGATGCCATTTGCGTCATGGATCGATAACCTCGATGACGGCATCCGCGGCGCAGATGTTGTCATGGCTTTGCGAATTCAGCGCGAGCGCATGGATAGCCTCGAGGGCATTCCCGGTATGGACGAGTACTTTGCCAACTACGGAGTGAGCGCAAAGCGCCTCGAACTGGCCGCACCCGATGCGATCGTGATGCACCCGGGGCCAATGAACCGCGGCATCGAAATCGAATCAAGTCTTGCCGATAGTTCGGCTTCGGTCATTACTCAGCAAGTCGCAAACGGCGTTGCTGTGCGCATGGCAGTCCTTGAGCGCGTCAGCAAGACGATGGCGGCGACTTGACCACGGCGGCGCAGAAACACGCACAAAGAAATCGCGGAACCCTGTTCGTTGAAGACGGCGAAGTAGTGTCGATCGAGGCGTATCCGGGCGATCAGTTCATCATGTGTATTCGCGTGCCAAAGTGTGCTGCCGCGGCCAAAGCTGGCAGTTTCGTGCACATAAATTGTGATTCGACTTTGCCCATGCGCCGACCGCTGTCGATCATGCGAGCAACGGACGATTGCATCGAGGTGCTTTACAAAATTATCGGTGAAGGTTTGCACCTGCTGGCCGGCAAAAGGCCAGGCGATTTATTGAGCATCCTTGGCCCGATAGGACGGCCGTTTGAACCGTCTCCGGAGCACCCGAACGCCTTGCTCATCGGCGGCGGTGTTGGCATCCCGCCGATGGTGTTTCTGGCTGAGACTTTGCGTGATACGGCCTGGAAGCCCTTGGCTATCCTGGGCTCAGAGATTCCGTTTCCCTTCGCTTTGGAGAAATCCAGAATTCCTACACCCTGGCTGGACGATGACATCGATAGTGCGATGCCATTGCTGGAAAGCTGGGGCGTGCCCTCACGGCTAACGAGTTTGTCAGGCTTTGACGGTTGCTACCGAGGCTATGTGACGGATTTGGCCGACAAGTGGATGCAAAGTCTCGACGATAGCGAAAGGGCGAAAACCGAGGTCTTTGCCTGCGGCCCGACGCCAATGCTCAAAGCGGTTGCAGAACTTGCGAAGCGCTATGACCTGCCGTGCCAGGTATCGCTGGAGGAATTCATGGCCTGCGCCGTCGGCGGTTGTGCCGGCTGCACCGTAAACATCGAGACACCAGATGGCCCGGCGATGAAACGTGTTTGCGTCGACGGCCCCGTCTTCGATGCTGCGACGGTAATCTGGCAGTAGGAGCGCCTTTATGCCCTGTGGGCGCCCTGGTCGTACTGGTTCAGTTGTCGCGGCTGAAGCCGCTCCCACACGTTCTATCGATGTGACGCCAGGTACCGCTCCGCAATAAAAACTGCTGCAGCGCTATCGATCATTTCTTTCTTGATTCGGCCACGAGATCCCGCCGCTCTGGCATTCTTCAATACCGCCCTGGCCTCAGTCGAAGTATTACGCTCGTCTATTGTTTCTATGGGCAGCTCGTAACGTCTTAGTTCTTCGATAAAACGCTCGACATGCGCGGTCATGTCGCTCGGCGTGTCGTCAGCATGGCGTGGCATGCCGACGACGATCAACGATG
>CAYTNO010000040.1:0-10036 GCA_964439125.1 uncultured Woeseiaceae bacterium
GAGATTGGTACCGGCTGGGGCGGGTTCGCCATTCATGCTGCCAGGTACTATGGCTGCCATGTCACGACGACAACAATTTCAGAGCAGCAGTACAACTATGCGAAGCAGGCCGTCGCCAATGCTGGTCTCGAAGACAAGATTACGTTGCTGTTTCAGGACTATCGTGATCTCGAGGGTCGATTCGATAAGCTCGTCTCGATCGAAATGATCGAGGCGGTTGGTCACGAGTTTCACGATGAATATTTCAAGAAGTGCTGTGACCTGTTGAAACCGGACGGGCAGATGCTGTTGCAGGCAATCACGATGGCCGACCAACATTACGATCAGTACAAGACCGGTGTGGATTTCATTAATCGATACATTTTCCCTGGTGGCTGCCTGACGTCGGTTACCGACATGTCGCGTACCATGACCAAACACACGGATATGCGCGTCATACACCTGGAAGATATCGGTCCGCATTATGCGACGACGCTGCGGAACTGGCACGATCGCTTTTTCGCCCGTATTGAAGAGGTGCGCAAGCTCGGTTATTCCGACGCGTTCATACGCATGTGGCAGTTCTACCTGTGCTACTGCGAGAGTGCGTTCATCGAACGCGCTACTGGAACCGTGCAAATGCTTATCATGCGACCAGGCGTGCGCTGCGAAACAATTAGCTACTAAATAGCGACTGCTCAAGCGCTGAACCGCACGCGAAGTGGAGTTGCGGCCGCTTTGTCGGTATTGTCTGCGGTGTCCGAAGACATCGGCATCGACAACTACCTGTTCGCTTGGTGGCTACCAGAATAAAAAGAGGGCGCGCCCGCACATGAATCGGCCGAAAGAACCGACACTTATCGATGCGTTGATTCCAGTCGTCTCGCTGATCCTTATGCTATTTCTGTCGGTCAAGTTGTTTGGTTCGGATTCCTCATCGGGGCCAAACCAGATCGTGCTGACGCTGGGCGCCGCGATCGCCGCTATCGTTGCGATCCAGAACGGACATTCGTGGAATGACATTCTTGCTGCCATTGTTGACGGCATTGGCACGTCGATGGGTGCAGTCCTGATCCTGCTGGCTGTTGGCGGACTTATCGGCACGTGGCTTCTGGCCGGCACGGTGCCCGCATTGATCTACTACGGTCTCGAGGTACTTAGTCCACAGTGGTTTTACGTGGCGGCCTGCATCATCTGCGCGATTGCGGCGCTATCCACAGGTAGCTCCTGGACCGTCGCTGGTACCCTCGGCGTGGCGCTGATCGGCGTTGCACAGGGGCTCGGTTTGTCGGCGGAGATTGCTGCTGGCGCGATCATTTCCGGTGCTTATTTTGGCGACAAGATGTCGCCGCTGTCGGACACTACCAACCTGGCTCCTGCGGTCGCCGGAACGGATCTCTTCACGCATATCCGGCACATGGTTTGGACTACCGCACCGTCATTCACGATCGCACTGATCCTGTTCGCGGCTCTTGGGCTCGGCGCCGACGTGCCGTCCAACACCGATTCGCTGCAGGCGCTGAAAATCACACTGGGCGACTCTTTCAATATCACGCCACTTGCTCTGATCCCGCTGGTCGTGGTGTTTGTCATGGCGTTTCGCAAA
Organism: uncultured Woeseiaceae bacterium; assembly: GCA_964439125.1. GTDB lineage: Bacteria > Pseudomonadota > Gammaproteobacteria > Steroidobacterales > Woeseiaceae > UBA1847. The sequence goes on from CAYTNO010000040.1 coordinate 1,586, forward strand.
GTGCCGCCACTGCCCACCATCTTGTTCGGGGCGCTGTTCGGCGGTTTTGTGGCACTGGTGTTGCAGCCCGAGGCTGTGCTGGCATTTGCCGATTCTCCGGATCTGTCGCCCGCGCTTGCGATGACCAAGGGCGTATGGGTGGCGATGGCGAACGGTTACTCGTCCTCTACCGGCGTACCTGAGGTTGATAACCTCCTGTCGCGCGGCGGCATGAGCAGCATGCTGGTGACCATTTGGCTAATCCTGTCCGCAATGGCGTTCGGAGCGGTGCTGGAATATAGCGGCATGCTGATGCGGCTCGTCCGGTCGGCGCTGGCCGCGGCCAAGTCCACCGGCGCGTTGATAATGACGGTCGTGCTGTCGTGCATCGGCATCAACATCATCGCAGCTGACCAATATATCGCTATCGTCCTGCCGGGCAAGATGTACAAGGCCGAGTTCGAGCGTCGGGGACTCAAAGCCAAGAATCTGTCCCGAGTTATCGAGGATTCCGGCACGCTAACCTCGCCGCTGGTCCCCTGGAATACTTGCGGCGCTTACATGGCGGCTACGCTCGGCGTCGCAACTTTCGCCTATTTACCGTTCGTGTTCTTCAATCTGATCAATCCTGTGGTTTCAATCATCTATGGCTTTACCGGGTTCACCATCGAACGGACCGAAGGCGAGCCGGAAGCTGCAACCGCTCAATAGCTCGTCACTATTTAGTGCATGGATCAATTGAAACTGCAGCGGACCGCTTCAGTAAACCGTCGCATGGCGATGACCAGGAGACACTGTGTGAACACGATGCGCGACCGTGCAAAAGAGCATTTTCCTACTGTGTTGCTGACACTACTCAGCATCGTGCAAGCATTGGCTCTGGAATTGCTCTGGTCTCATCTGCGTGAAACGGCTTACCTCTTCCAGCCTTCATGGATTACAGCAATTTCGTGGCTGCAGATTCTTGCGACTTTTATAGGCCTCGTTCTGATTTGGGTCGTCTACGCGAACAATGTGATGCGTTTTCGCTGGGTGCCGGTAACCAGCGATTCCGTGTATCCGTTTCTCATCGGTCTAATCGAATTCATGCTCATCGAATCCCTGGGACCAGATGAGATCGGACTGTGGTTTATGTTCCTGGCTTTGATATTTGGAATGATGACCTGGGTCGGCCACACAAACATGCGGCGAGCCAGGCAGGACTCGGATAACGAAGATTTTTTTAGCAGCTATGAGCCAGCGGAGCTGCGCGACTTCTATCCTGCGATAACTATCGTGTTGGCGCTAATGTTTGTGGGTGTCTACCTGCTGATCAGCGGCAATCAAGGGTTGCTCGCGATGTTCGCGTTGCTGGCAACGAACGGAATGTTGGGATGGCAGTTTTATTCGTCAGCTCTATTCTGGAGGCGCACCGTGACTGAAGTGTCGATTGAATGAATTAGCAGTACTATGCGGTCTGGTGCTGAGCCTTCAATTCGTCGGCTCGTTGGACGAGTTCTGCTAACTTGTCCGCGTCCCTGTCATTTCCTGATTGCCGTAACTTCTGGATAGCCTCGACTAAGTCAATCTCTTCTTCGTCCGACATCATTGCTTCTCCCGCAAGATCTGCAATGCGTCCAAGAATCTGTAAGAATTCGCGTAATGTATCGTCGTTGTCCATTGGCAGATTGTAAGCCACTGCGGCATTTTGGCGTTAGCAGTTAGTATCGTTACCAGATCGATTATCGCCGCTGGAGTTTTCGGAGATATCAGATCAGAGGAGTTACTCAGATGGGATTCGCATTATCAGAAATGAAGCTCTCAAGCTCAGCGTTCCAGGAACGGGGCAGTATTCCAAAGAATTACACGGGGGAGGGCGACGACGTTTCACCGGCGTTGTCATGGTCGAATGTGCCCGAGGGGACAAAGTCCTTCGCTCTGTTCTGCCACGATCCCGATGCACCGCTCGTCACGCCAGGTAACTACGGCTTCGTGCATTGGGTGCTCTACAACATCCCGGCTTCCGTGACGCAGCTCGCCGAAGGCGAAAAAAGCTACGCGAGCGGCGCCAATAACTTCGGGCGTGCCGGCTACGGTGGGCCCATGCCGCCGGAAGGACATGGTCTGCACCATTATTTTTTCTGGATACTGGCCCTGGATTCCGAGTCCGAATTTGAGCCGGGGTTGTCGCTGGAGGAACTCCTTCGAGCGATTGAGCCAAACGTGATCGGGATGAATCGCCTTGTGGGGACTTACTCAAGGGCGTAGGTGCTGGCCCCCAGAGCGTGGGAAGCCATCCTGTTGACGATGTGCCGGCGCTAATCATGCAGGTCATTGCGCCGGCTACAAGGTGTGCCGTATAATCCCGCGCGTACGCAGTGGTGGGCAATGGACGCCATGTAGCCAGAGTCTTCGCAGAAAAGGCCCCGATAAGGGGTTTTTTGTTGCGAATAAGAATGGGCCATTGGCCCATTTTTTGTTTTGAAACAAAGAGTTAAGGTTTTTCGGTGACAGGTGACGAGCTTAGGAAATTGCTGGATCCAACGATCGAGCGCTTGGGATACGAGCTTTCGGATCTTGAGGCCAAGTTGGGTGGCAAGGACGGCGTAGTACGAATTTTTATCGATCATCCGGATGGTATTGCGCTGGAGGATTGCGAAAAAGTCAGTCGGGCGGTGAGTGCGATTCTGGATGTTGAGGAACCACTGCCAGGCCAATACAGCCTGGAGGTGTCGTCACCGGGGCTGGATCGAAAGTTGACAAAAGGTGAGCATTTTCAACGGTTTGAAGGCGAAACGGTGAAAGTGCAAATGCGTTTCCCGATATTGGGGCGCAAGCGATTCCGGGGCACTTTGGTGTCATCGGATGACGAGAATATAGTGGTCGAGGTGGATGGTGAGTTGCATGAATTGCCAATCGCGACGATCGATACCGCACGACTGGTGCGCTGAGGACAAATGAAGTCCCAGCTGATTTGGAGTTACAGGCAATGAGCAAAGAGATTTTGATGGTTGTTGACGCCGTTTCTAATGAAAAGGGCGTTGAGAAGGACATTATCTTCGAGGCCATCGAAGCCGCACTGGCATCTGCTACCCGCAGAAAACATGGCGAAGACATCGAGGTTCGCGTCGCAATCGATCGCGAAACCGGCGAATACGATACGTTCCGCCGCTGGCTGGTCTTTGAAGATGAGTCGACTGAGCTCGAGGTTCCTGATCGGGAGCTTCGCATGATCGATGCCGTCGACGTCGACGAAGCTGCCGAGCCAGGTGGTTACGTCGAAGTGCCGATGGAATCGGTGGATTTCGGCCGAATTGCCGCGCAGACCGCCAAACAGGTCATCGTACAGAAGGTACGAGAGGCCGAGCGCGAGCAGGTTGTAGAGGAATACCAGGAACGCGAAGGCGAAATGCTGTCGGGGCTGGTCAAGCGAGTCGATCGCAACGGTGTTTACATTGATCTTGGCGGTAATGCCGAAGGTTTTGTTGCGCGCGAGCAGATGGTTCCGCGTGAACCTGTGCGCCCGCAGGATCGCATCAAAGCGCTGCTCACAGAGGTGCGTTCCGAGTTGCGTGGCCCGCAGTTGTTCATGACACGAACCTCGCCGCAGTTTCTCGTCGAGTTATTCAAAATCGAAGTGCCGGAAGTGGGCCAGGGCCTCATTGATATCCTTGGTTCCGCTCGAGACCCGGGCTTGCGGGCGAAGATCGCGGTCAGAAGTAACGACAGTCGTATCGATGCTGTCGGTGCTTGCGTCGGCATGCGTGGTTCGCGCGTTCAGGCAGTTTCGAATGAACTCGCCGGTGAACGCGTCGACATCATTCTCTGGGACGACAACCCTGCACAATTCGTTGTTAACGCGATGTCTCCGGCAGAGGTCGTTTCTATTGTTGTCGATGAAGACGCGCACAGCATGGATATCGCAGTTGACGAAGACAAGTTGTCGCAGGCGATTGGTCGCGGCGGACAGAATATTCGTCTAGCCAGTGAACTGTCCGGCTGGGAACTCAACGTAATGACAGCCGCGGATGCCGATGAAAAGAGCGAATCGGAAATGCGCGTGCTTATTGAATTGTTCTCCAAGCAGCTCGACGTTGATGAAGAGGTTTCTCTGATCCTCGTTCAGGAAGGTTTTTCCACGATAGAGGAAGTCGCTTACGTACCTGCTTCCGAATTGGTCGAGATTGAAGAATTCGATGATGGCATTGTCGAGGAGCTTCGCAATCGCGCGCGCGATGTATTGTTGACGCAGGCGATCGTACAGGAAGAAAAAATCGATGAAGCCGAACCGGCAGAGGATCTGTTGAGCCTCGAAGGTATGGAGAAAAGCCTGGCCTTCATTCTCGCGAGCAAGGGTATCGTAACCCGCGAGGATCTGGCTGAACTTGCGACCGATGACTTGCTCGACATCAACGAAATGGATCCTGAGGAAGCGGCTGCCCTGATAATGAAGGCACGAGCGCACTGGTTTGAAGAAGAGCAACAGGCCTGAGTGCTGGCTTACGCGGAGTTAGAGAATGGCTAATGTGACAATTGCACAATTTGCTGAGGTACTGAAAGTGCCGGTCGACAAGCTGCTCGCGCAGCTTGATGAGGCCGGTATCAAGGTCCGTAGTTCTGATGATCTGATTAGCGATGACGCGAAGCTGGAGTTGCTAAGTCATCTGCGTCGAAGCCACGGTCAGGAAGATGCGTCCGGGCTTGCTGCAGCACCACGACGAATCACGCTAAATCGTAAGTCACAATCCGAACTTCGTTTGGCCGGTGCGCAAGGTCGTTCGCATACCGTCAATGTCGAAGTTCGCAAGAAGCGTACTTACATCAAACGAGACGTCCTCGAAGAGCAGGCGCAGCAGGAACAAGATGAGCTCGATCGCGTGCGTCTTGAGGAAGAGCAGCGCATTGAGGCTGAGAAGCAAGCGCTGGAGCAGGCTGAAGCCAAGAAAGAAGAAGCTGTGCGTCTTGAGGAAGAGAAGAAGCAGAAAGCTGAGGAAGAACGCGCTACTGCTGAAGATCAGGCGCGTATAGATGCTGATCGGGCCGCCGCTGCGGCATCAGAAGAGAAAGCCCGGCTGGAAAAAGCGGAGCAAGATGCAAAGGCACGCCGCACGAAAGACAAGGCCAAGCCCAAGCAGAAGCAGGGTGGCGAGACACGTTATGGCCGTAGAGAATTGCATGTAGCAGGTGACAAGAGCGGTCGACGCAAGCGCAAGACCCCGGCACGCCGGCGCGCGGTTTCACTCAGTGGTGATTCGCAACACGGTTTCGAAAGGCCGACCGCACCTGTTATTCATGAAGTAGAGATTCCCGAGAACATCGCGGTTTCCGAGCTTGCGCAACGCATGGCGATCAAGGGTAACGAGGTCGTCAAGGTCTTGTTCAATCTGGGCGCGATGGTCACGATTAACCAGGTCGTTGATCAGGACACGGCAATACTGGCTGTTGAAGAGCTTGGTCATGTTGCCAAACCGATTTCGGGCGGCGACGTCGATGAGCAATTGTTGGCGGGTGAAGAAAAACTCACCGGTGAAGAGGTAGGCCGTGCTCCGGTTGTCACAATTATGGGTCACGTTGACCATGGCAAGACGTCATTGCTGGATCACATTCGACGTACCAAGGTTGCTGCTGGCGAGGCTGGCGGAATTACTCAGCACATTGGTGCGTACTCGGTGACGACCGAAAAAGGTCAGGTTACTTTCCTGGATACACCGGGCCATGCTGCTTTCACAGCGATGCGTGCGCGTGGTGCTCAGGCAACCGATATTGTTGTACTCGTCGTTGCAGCAGATGATGGTGTGATGCCGCAGACGATTGAGGCCATTCAGCACTCGAAAGCGGCGGGCGTTCCCATTGTTGTTGCCGTGAACAAGATTGATCGTGAGAACTCAGATCCGGAGCGGGTTAGAAATGAGTTGTCGCAACACGAGGTCATCTCCGAGGAATGGGGCGGCGAGCAACTGTTCGTCAACGTTTCTGCCAAGACGGGCGAAGGCGTGGACAAGCTGCTCGATTCGATCCTTCTGCAGGCGGAGCTGATGGATCTCAAAGCGGTTGCCGAAGGACCTGGCCAGGGCATTGTCATCGAGTCGAGCCTCGAGAAGGGCCGTGGAGCCGTTGCAACCCTGCTCGTTCAGGCGGGCACGCTGAAGCAAGGTGACATGATTATCGCGGGCGAAGAGTACGGCCGCGTGCGAAATATGTTCGATGAAAGCGGAAAATCGATCGATTCGGCAGGGCCGTCAAACCCGGCTGTCGTCCTCGGTTTGTCCAAAACGCCTGCGGCTGGTGATGACTTTCAGGTCGTCAAGAACGAACGCAAGGCACGCGAAGTCGCTGAATTCAGGCAGACCAAGACGCGAGACGCGAAGCTCGCGCAACAGCAGGCGTCCAAGCTTGAGGATGTGTTCAGCCAGATGGCTGAGACAGGAACCGCTTCTGTTTCTATCATCATCAAATCCGACGTGCATGGCAGTTCCGAAGCCCTGCGGGATTCTCTGACCAATTTGTCGAACGATGAGGTCAAGGTCAACGTGCTTAGCTGCGGCGTCGGTGGTATCACAGAAACGGATGCGAGCCTGGCTGCGGCCTCAGATGCATTCGTCATTGGCTTCAACGTACGCGCCGATGCGGCTGCTCGAGCAGCAATTAAGGAGTCTGGCGTCGACGTCCGCTACTACAGCATCATTTATGAAGCGATAGACGATGTGAAAGCAGCGCTCAGCGGTCTGCTTGCCCCGGAGATCCGCGAACAGATTGTCGGTCTGGCCGAGGTCAAGGAAGTGTTCTCATCACCCAAGCTGGGCGATATCGCAGGTTGCATCGTAACGGAGGGCCACGTGAAGCGCTCCAACCCGATTCGTGTCCTCCGCGACAACGTCGTTATCTACGAAGGCGAGCTCGAATCTCTGCGGCGATTCAAGGATGACGTTAATGAGGTTCGGTCCGGCACCGAGTGCGGTATCGGCGTTAAGAACTACGATAACGTTCAGGTTGCCGACCAGATCGAGTGCTTCGAGCGTATCGAAGTAGCTCGTACGTTGGACTGATGCCTCGCGAGTTTTCACGTAATCAGCGCCTCGGAACCGAGGTGCTACGCACGTTGAGCGAGTTGCTGCGTTTCGAGACGAAGGATCCGCGGCTGCAGGGCGTGTCCCTGACGTCGGTCGATCTCTCTCGTGATCTCAGTGTGGCGCGCGTCTATTTCAGCCTCATGAACCCCGATGACGACCCCGAAGCCGCACTCGAAGGCCTCGACAAAGCGAACGGATTCCTGCGTACCAAGCTCGGCCGGGCGATCAAGGTTAGGCATGTCCCACAATTGCGGTTTACACACGATGACAGCGCCGCGCAGAGCATGAAGATCAGCGAGCTGATCGACAGCGCCCTGCACTCAGACGAGAAGGGGTAAGTGCCGTGAGTCGCCAATCGAAAAGCCGTTTTGATGCGGTCGATGGCATGTTATTGCTTAACAAGCCGGCGGGGCTGACATCTAACCAGGCGCTGCAGCGGGTCAAACACCTTCTCAATGCGAGAAAAGCAGGGCACACAGGCAGCCTCGACCCAGCAGCAACCGGCATGCTGCCGTTGTGTTTCGGTGAAGCAACCAAGGTCTGCGCTTTCTTGTTGAATGCGGACAAAAGCTACCGGGTAACCGCGAAACTCGGTATTGCCACAGATACAGGCGATGCGGATGGTACGGAAAATGCGACGGCGGAAGTTCCTGAATTGTCCCGGGACAAATGGTTGGCGATTCTCGAGGGGTTCCTTGGAGAATCCGAGCAGATTCCACCGATGTACTCGGCACTCAGGCAGGGTGGCAAGCGTCTGTATGAGCTTGCCCGCAAGGGAGAGATCGTGGAGCGTAAACCGCGGCCGATTCGTATCGATGCCATTGAGTTACTGGAGATTGCGGGAACGCGGCTCGTTTTTACGGTGCATTGCGCGAAGGGCACCTATATTAGGAGCCTGGTCGAGGATATCGCAGCCAAAGCAGGCACGGTGGCTCACACCGTAAGGCTGCACCGCGAGTCTGTGGCAGAGTTTCAGGCCGATGACATGATCGAGTTGCCCCGGGTTGAAGCTGCCGCTGAGGAAAGCCTGGCAGCTCTGCGGGACAGTCTGTTGCCACCAGATGCGGCGCTCCAGACTCTACCGACTGTTGCTTTGGATGCTGATGCTGGTCAGCGTTTTGTGGTGGGCCAGACAGTGTCAGCCGTTCAGGATGGGGCGGCCAGTGGGCTAACGCGTGTTTATGGCGGAGCTGGTGAATTTTTGGGTGTGGGCGAACTTTCTGACGGCGGTCAGGTTGCGCCTCGCCGGGTATTTCTGACGGGCGAAAAAAACCCGTAGATATTTGATTTTGGACTATTAATGCCCCGGAACAGACGCTAGAATACCGCGCTGCAAAAAGGGTCAATAAAGAGAAGACTGAGGTAAACGAAGGATGTCACTTACAACTGAAGCGAAGACCGAAATTGTCGCTGAATATTCCCG
>CAYTNO010000041.1:0-9860 GCA_964439125.1 uncultured Woeseiaceae bacterium
CTCGCCGTATCGACAATCAGCTCAGGGGGCGTTCCGGTCGCCAGGGCGATCCGGGCTCATCCCGTTTCTACCTGTCGATGGAAGACACGTTGATGCGCATTTTCGGTGACCCGGATCGCACAAAATCACTCCTGTCGCGAGCCGGCATGCGCGAAGGTGAGGCAATAGAAAGCAAACTCCTTTCCCGCCAGATCGAGCGGGCGCAACGCAAGGTTGAGGCACACAACTTCGATATTCGAAAGAACCTGCTTGAATACGATGATGTGGCCAATGACCAGCGCAAGGTGGTCTATCACCAACGCACCGAGCTCATGGCAGCTGACGAAATTGAGGATTCTGTCGCCGCGATTCGCGAAGAGGTCATTGAGATAACCGTCCATTCGCATATCCCGCCGGACAGTCTCGAGGAGCAATGGGATCCTGATGGCCTGTCACAGGAATTGGAGTCGCAATACGGCTTGGGACTGGATGTTGCTCGCTGGATCCGGGAAGACAAGACACTCAACGAAGAACGTATTCTCGAGCGTTGCGTCGAGGAAAGTAACAAGGCCTACAAGAAACGAGAAGGCGAAATCGGCGCCGAGCTGATGCGCAATGTCGAAAAGCAGGTGATGCTGCGGCAGTTGGATCAGCACTGGAAAGAGCATCTCGCCGCGATGGATCACTTGCGCCAGGGAATCGGACTGCGCTCGTACGCGCAGAAAAATCCAAAGCAGGAATACAAGCGTGAGGCATTCGAAATGTTTGGCGCGATGCTGGAACAGGTGAAGCACGACTCAATAAGCATCCTGACGCGCATTCGAATTCAGGGCCAGGAAGAGCTTGACGACACCGAAGAGCGGCGACGGGCAGCCGAGGCATTGAAGTTCCAGCATGCGGAGGCATCAGCGCTCGGCCAGGAGCCGCAGGGCCAACAGCCGCGACCAGGCGCCGCAGCGGCAGCGCCAATCGCGCCATTTGTACGTGACGGGCGTAAAGTCGGCCGCAACGAACCGTGTCCTTGCGGTTCCGGCAAGAAATTCAAGCAGTGTCACGGCAAGTTGAGTTGAACCAGCTCTCGCGATGAACCAGCTTCATGTTGCCGCGGGCATCCTGCGCGATTCGTCCGGCCGCATACTGATTGCAGAACGACTATGCGATGGCCCTTTCGACGGGCTTTGGGAATTTCCAGGCGGCAAAATTGCGGACGGAGAAACGTCGATCCAGGCACTTATTCGGGAGCTCGCCGAAGAACTCGGCATCGAGGTCGCCACGAGCCAGCCATTCATGGAGCTCCACCACGAATATCCGGATCGCATTGTGGATATCGAGTTTTTCGTTGTTACGAGCTGGAGTGGAACGCCGGCGGGGCTCGAAGGTCAGGGCTTGCGCTGGGTACTTCCCTCTGATCTCGATCCCGACATACTTCTGCCGGCCGATGTGCCGGTACTCGAGGCGTTGCAGGCCTAGCAGATAGTGAGCTGAAACGGCACGTCGTGGCCGGTTTGCACGGCACGGCTGTCAATGGTCGACCATTCAAGAAAGCGCACCGTAAAGCGGTGCTGACTGCCGCTGATTTCCGGATACAGCATGCTTCCATCCGGCAAATTAATGCGCAGCAAGCGGCAGTGCGAGTCTTTCTGCATGTTGTGCTGATACATGCCGTTGATCGCAACCTTGGCGACCGGTTGGGCACTCTCGCGAATTATCCAAAGAACCTCGGTCACCGCGTCGCACAGCGGACGAATTACGCTGACCCACTTCAGCAAATCCTGCTGGCGTCTGTCGAAACCCTGACGCAGCCAGTGGTTGTACTCGGGCAAGTCAAACTCGCAGGTACCACCCGGAATCGCGCTACGGTTTTTGATGGCATTGAGAAAATCTGAATCTTTCAGTGGCTGCAAATATTGTGTGCCGACACTATCGATCTCGGCACGGCTCTCCAACAGGTTGCTGATAAGCGTATCGAGACGCCCGGAATCGACGCCCGGCTGGCTCTTAAAGCGCTGCAGCACGTCCAGATGATGGTCCAGCTCCTTGTGTACCTCACTGCGAACGTCACCGCGGGACAGGATCGCCATAATTTCGTGTAAGCCGGCTATTGTGGCGCGTGTCGCCCAGCTGCTATCGAGCTCGCTGTTATAGAGCAACTGTTGGTACAGGAACTCAAGGCGCATGAACGTCCGCATGCGCTCCGAGACAGGCTGCTCGTAGTGAGCTGCGACGTCATGGTCTGATCGGGCAGCAATGTTACTTGCGGGTTTAGCCATCGCGCCATTCTGCGCCTTTCGGCCGCTGCAGAGCAAGGTAGCGGTGGTGCAGAGCGGCTACCTGTGCCGAAGTCGATTCGAGGTCGCCATCGTTGCGAATAACATCATCGGCAATGGCCAGACGCTCTTCCCGGGTCGCCTGGGAGGCGAGAATACGCCGTGCCTGAGCCTCAGACTCAGTGTCCCGGGCGAGCAGGCGGCGTATCTGGGTGTCTTCATCGCAGTCAACCACAGCAATACGATCAACGAAATGTTTGAGCGGAGATTCCGTCAGCAGCGGTACGACAATAATCTGATACGGGCCGTCGGCCTCGGTCGCCTGTTGAACGGTCTCCTGACCGATCCTCGGGTGCACGATCCCTTCGAGGTTCGAGCGGGCGGTGTCGTCACTAAAAATGAGCTGCCGCAGAGCGGCTCGGTCGAGCGCGCCATCCTCGCGGATGAACTCATCACCAAAGGCGTCTCTGATCTCACTGAGAGCGGGCTGACCGGGCATCACGACTTCGCGAGCGATTACGTCGGTATCAATAACGATCGCCCCGAGCTCGGCGAACATGTCCGCTACCGTCGATTTTCCGCTGGCGATACCGCCGGTGAGCCCTATCCGAAGAGGTGTGATGGTGTTGTTCGGCTTGTCAGCTGTCACTTAGAGAAACATGTCCAGATAGGCATTTTTTATGGTCTCGCCCCACAGCATCGTAATCCAGCCGGCGGCGGCCAGATACGGGCCGAACGGAATCGGAATTTGCCGGTCACGACCACGAAAGACGATCAATGCGATACCGATTATGGCGCCGACAACCGCAGACATCAGGATGATCGTCGGCAAAGCCTGCCAACCGAGCCACGCGCCAAGTGCCGCCAGCAATTTGAAGTCGCCGTATCCCATGCCTTCCTTGCCGGTAATGAGTTTGAACAGCTGGTAGACGCTCCAGAGGCTGAGATAACCGGCTACAGCGCCAACGATGGCGTCCTGCGGCGCGATAAACAGCGTGTCGGCACCTGCGAGCGGATGGAACAGGCTCGCAATCAGGCCAGCCCACATCATTGGTATTACTATTGAGTCGGGGATAATCTGATGGTCGGCATCGATCATGCTAATTGCCACAAGAGCAAAACTTAACCCGATCGCCATCAGGGCTTCCCAGCCAAATCCGAAATGCCAGGCACAAATTGCAGCGAGGATCGCCGTCATGGTCTCAACCAACGGGTAGCGAACCGAGATCGATTTCTGGCAATTCGAGCATTGTGCGCCGAGCAACAGGTAACTCAAAACCGGGATATTCTGCCAGGCTTTGATGGCTGCGCCGCAGGACGGGCAACGTGAGCGCGGCACAACGAGATTGAATTTGCCTTCGGGTAAATCAGGTGCAGGTTCTTTGGACAGCTCATCGCACTGCTCGCGCCAATCGCGTTGCATCATTAATGGCAGCCGGTAGATGACGACATTGAGAAAACTGCCAATCATCAATGCAAAGGCGAACGCGACGGCGATGAAAACTGCGGGAGCCTGTGTAAACAGTTCAGCCATTTTTGTCCTCGTCCTTCAAAAGAAAACGGCGTCCGGAGTTTCCCCCGGACGCCGTTTCAATGCAAACGTGTTGGCCGCTCGTTAGATAACCGCACCCATCTTGAAGATCGGCAGGTACATAGCCACGACAAGACCGCCGACGAGTACGCCGAGAATGGACATGATCAGCGGCTCAAGCAGGCTGGACAGGTTATCGACAGCGTTGTCGACATCCTCTTCGTAGAAATCCGCCACTTTTGACGACATCTCGTCCAGGGAGCCGGACTCTTCGCCGACGGCGATCATCTGGATCACCATATTCGGGAACAGGTCAGTATTTTCCATGGCCTGCTGCAAGCGCTGTCCAGTTGCTACTTCGTCACGCATTTGCAGTACGCCAACCTCATAAACGATGTTGCCGGTCGCACCAGCAACAGAGTCGAGTGCTTCAACCAGCGGTACGCCAGCTGCGAACATCGTTGCCAGCGTACGCGAGTAACGAGCAATGGCGGCTTTTTCCAGGATCGGGCCGATGATCGGCGCCTTCAACATAATACGATCGAGGAAATGCCGCATCTTTTTCGAACGTTTTTTGAAGTACATGAACGCGAACACTGAGCCGCCGATCAAGGTCGCCAGGTAAAAGCCCTTTTCCCGGACGAAAACGGAGAGGTCAATGATCTTGCGTGTAAACGTCGGCAGGTCTGCACCAAAACCCTTGAACAGGTCTTCGAAAGCGGGGATGACGAAAATCAGGAGAATGGTCGTAACGACAAAGGCGACGGCCAACACGGCACCCGGGTAGGTCAGTGCCTTTTTGATCTTTTTCTTCAGGGCCTCTGTCTTTTCTTTGTAGGTTGCAATCTTGTCGAGCAGTGACTCAAGAGCACCGGCCTGTTCGCCAGCCTCGACGAGGTTAATAACGAGGTCGTCAAAATACAGTGGGTGCTTGGCCAGCGACTCGGCTAACGCGCTGCCGCCTTCGACATCGGCCTTGACCGCCATAATGAGCTTTTGCATTGCGGCGTTCTCATGGCCGTTGCCGACGATTTCGAACGACTGCACCAGAGGGATGCCGGCGGCCAGCATCGTGGAGAGCTGGCGCATGAAAATCGCGATATCCGCTGGGGTGATCGTGCCGCCACCAGCAAACAAACCCTTGCTCTGTTTCTTGATGCGGCTGGGCACAACGCCTTGACGGCGCAAGTCGGCGCGCACGGCGGCCTCGCTGGCGGCCATACTCTTGCCCTTGATCTTCTTGCCCTTTCTGTCTGTACCTTCCCAAACAAAGGGGACGGTACTTGCAACTGCTGTTTCAGCCATGTCGTTTGCCCATAAAACGAAGTAAAAACCTACTCAATTGTAACGCGATTGATCTCCTCAAGGCTGGTAACCCCGTCCTTGACTTTGTTCAATCCCGCACGCCTCAAATCGTGAACCCCCTCAATTGCCGCCTGATCGGCGATCTGTATAGCGTTGCCGCCTTCCATTATGATCCGGCCCATCGTCTCGGATACTTCCATGACCTGGAAGATGCCAAGCCGGCCTTTGTAGCCATCGTTGCAGCTCTTGCAACCTTTTGGCCCGAATATCGTGATTCCCGCATCAAGGTCTTCTGCTTCGAAACCTTCTTTCTCGAGAGCCTCACGCGGAACGTCTTTCGTCTCTTTGCAGTTATCGCAAAGCCGTCTCGCCAGGCGCTGCGCAATGATCAGGCTGACCGAGGTCGCAATTGCATAAGGCTTTACGCCCATGTCGACGAGTCTTGTCAGGGTTCGTGGAGCATCATTGGTATGCAGTGTCGATAGAACCAGGTGACCTGTCTGTGCCGCCTTGATCGCGATCTCAGCCGTCTCAAGATCTCGTATCTCACCTACCATGATGATGTCTGGATCCTGGCGAAGAAATGCCTTTAGCGCCGATGCAAACGTCAACCCGACTTTTGGGTTCACATTGACCTGGTTGATGCCCGGGAGGTTGATTTCTGCCGGATCTTCAGCCGTGGAGATGTTGCGATATTCGGTGTTCAAAATATTCAGGCCCGTATACAGCGACACGGTCTTACCAGAGCCGGTTGGCCCGGTCACCAGAATCATGCCGTAGGGCTTGTTCAGGTGCTTCTCGTACAGTTCCCGTTGATGGTCTTCATAACCGAGCATCTCGATGCCCAGTTTGGCGCTGGATGGGTCGAGAATACGCAGTACGATTTTCTCGCCGAACAGCGTTGGGCAGGTGTTGACGCGAAAATCGATGGCTCGATTCTTGGAAAGGCGCATTTTGATGCGGCCATCCTGCGGAACACGCCTTTCGGCAATATCCATGCGCGACATGACCTTCAATCGCGCACAAACCTTGTTTGCGAGCAAGACTGGTGGAGTTGCGACTTCAGACAGAACACCATCGAGGCGCGTCCTGACACGGAAAATCTTTTCATAGGGTTCAAAGTGAACGTCAGACGCGCCTCGTTTAATCGCGTCCAACAAAATCTTGTTGACGAAGCGAACGACCGGTGCGTCTTCGATATCATCGCGACGATCATCTTCATCTTCGTCGGGGTCACCGGTGACGTCGAGATTCTCCAGATCGAAATCATCGTCGTCCATACCGGACATGCTGGTATCGACGGCTTCGATCGCCTTGACGATTTGTTCTTCGAGTTTGTCCTGTTCAATAACGACCGGATCGATTCGCAGGCTCGTCTGGAACTTGATGTCGTCGATGGCCTGCAGGTTGGTCGGATCGGAAATTCCCAGAAATAACCGCTGTCCCCGTTTGACGAGTGGCAGGACGCGATGCTTGTTAATTAGTTTCTGGTCTACAGAGCGCACGACGTCGAGATCGATGTCGACCGCGTCGAGGTTAAGCAGGGGAACGCCAAATTCGTGCGATGCCGCGACGGCAATTGCACGGGCATTCGCCAGATCATGGTTGACGAGGTAGGCAACCAGCGGCAGTTTTTCCTTCTTTGCGGCATCGCTGGCCTCCAGGAGATTCTCCTCGGAGATGATCCCATCCTGGACAAGCCGCCTGGGCAGCCCTGCAAGGTTATTTTGTGATGCCGTTACCGCCATAAAAACACTGGTGTTCAATCGTTATCTTGAGCATCACAGTCTTACTGATCTAAGTGCCCGGATCAACTCGATTTTGTGCGCCCCATCACAAATGTAGAATTTCATTAAGTCAAATGACAATAAATCGAACATTTCGCCATTTTGGGGAGGATTCGCTAGCGACAACTACTCGGGAGATAGCGCGGTTCCACTGTCGCGGGCAGGTGGTTCGCTCCGTTCTGCAGCAGGGTGCCGTTAGGGACTGGGGCATTGCCACAGCGCCACATGACGGTATTTCCGGCCGAAATATAGGGGGTTAGCGACAAGGTTTTGCCAATAATCGCCTGGTGAGCTCGTGGCCCGCTAAACGTAATGTCGACCCGGCCATTGTCGACGACGAGCTGACTGACGTAGCTGCCTCGCGAGTCGGTTGGATCGGCTGACATGCCGGCTGCTGCACGGTCGACCGGTGCGGTGCCATCGTTCCTATACGCGTCTACGATGGGTACCTTGACGCCTGCTGCCATTTGTAGCCCTTCCGCTATCTGGGCTCGCACCGTGTAAGTCTGGTAGGCCGAGACTGCGAGGCTCGCGAGGATGCCGATGATCGCGACGACGATCATCAATTCGATCAGCGTGAACCCCCGATTGCGTGCTTCGCGCGTCATTCTGCTGTCCTTGCCGGCAGGTGCTGCTGCAGCCTAGTCTATCGGATTGTCTCTGAAAAGATTGTCTCTGAAAAAAAAGCCCCGAACGGGCCGGGGCTTTTTGCACTTCAATTTGAACCAAAAAAGTTCATTGCAGCTATGACTAGCGGCAAGCGGCCGGCACCCATTTGTTCGGCAGCGTCGTGGCCGCGCCGTCGCAGCCCCAGGTAACCGACGCCTGGGCCGATGTAGCCGTCGGGGTCAGGACCAGGACGCCAGCTTGAGCGATGAGGTCAGCGTGAGTCTGGCCTGCATTATTATAGACTACCGTGATGATGCCCGCCGCGCCTACTTGTACAGAGGTAGCATACCGACCGAGAATCTCTGCGGCGGCCGAAATACCGGCGTCTGTGTTGTCCGCAGGGAAAGCGCCTCTGTCCATGTAGAATTGGCTGACCGCTGCCTTGGCGCCGGACGCGAGGACGAGGCCTTCAGAAACCTGGGCGCGAATCGTGTAGTCCTTGTAAGCCGGAATGGCGATGGCCGCGAGAATGCCGATGATCGCGACGACGATCATCAATTCAATCAGCGTGAATCCCTTTGTTTTTACGATTTGCCTCATCGGACCTTCCTGTTGGCCTGTCGATGTCGAAGTTCGACCGGTATTGTAAAATGGTTTTGAAAAAAAAGCCCCGGATGGACCGAGGCTCTCTTGTAACTTGTGTCAAGCGAGCTTGCTTACGGGCGGCAAGCGGCTGGAAGCCATTTCGCCAGCACTGTGGTGGCCGCGGTGCTGCAGTCCCAGGTAACCGACGCCTGGGCCGATGTAGCCGTCGGGGTCAGGACCAGGACGCCAGCTTGAGCGATGAGGTCAGCGTGAGTCTGGCCTGCATTATTATAGACTACCGTGATGATGCCCGCCGCGCCTACTTGTACAGAGGTAGCATACCGACCGAGAATCTCTGCGGCGGCCGAAATACCGGCGTCTGTGTTGTCCGCAGGGAAAGCGCCTCTGTCCATGTAGAATTGGCTGACCGCTGCCTTGGCGCCGGACGCGAGGACGAGGCCTTCAGAAACCTGGGCGCGAATCGTGTAGTCCTTGTAAGCCGGAATGGCGATGGCCGCCAGGATGCCGATAATCGCAACTACGATCATCAGCTCGATAAGTGTAAAACCTTGTTGCTTCTTCATGTGGTTCTCCAAAATAATGCGTTTGTTTCAAATACGGCAATAGCGCCAGTGCAAGTATAAAAGCAATCCCCGTGCCAAGTTTGGTGGATGGATTATAACTGACTGTTATTAAAGGGGAAAATGTTTTATCGGCAAAGTTTTGGGGCGTGCCGACACGGTCAATTGCACTGACATTTGGCCGCTATTTGTCACAAGGTGACAATTTGTGTCACTCGATATGGAGTTTCTTGATTCGATATCGCAGCTGACGAAAGGACAGCCCCAATAGCTTGGCGGCCGCGGTCTTGTTGTAGCGTGTTTTCTCAAGGGCTTCGACAATCGCCTGTCGCTGCACGTCTTCGACCTGGTTATCGAGGTCGGTACTCGTGAAATTGGCCGGGCTATCTTCGATACTGATTTCTCGCCGCAGATTAAGGTCACTGTCAGAGATACTGCCGCTGCTGCACAGCGTTACGGCTCTTTCGAGCATATTTTCGAGCTCGCGAACGTTGCCGGGAAACGAGTAGCCTGACAGTGCCTCGAGAGCGCTGTCATCAAGCACCGCTGTCGCGCTGAGCTTGCCCAGAATATGTCTGGCAAGTGCCGGTATGTCCTTGCCGCGGTCACGCAGTGCCGGAACCGATAGCTCGATGACATTGATACGGTAGTAAAGATCCTCGCGAAACTCTCCAGCAGATACCATCATTCCGAGGTTCTTATGCGTGGCTGACAGGATGCGGGCATTGGCCGGTTCCTCACCAGAGGCTCCGACCGGCCGCACAGTTTTTTCCTGGATAACGCGTAGCAACTTGACCTGCATAGCCAGCGGCAGATCGGCAATTTCGTCGAGAAACAAGGTGCCGCCGTCCGCGCTTTGCACGAGGCCTTTCTTGTCACTAACCGCACCCGTAAAACTGCCTTTGCGATGGCCGAAGAACTCACTTTCCATGAGCTCTGCCGGAATAGCGCCGCAATTGACGGGAACAAACGGGCCTTCCGCTCGGGGGCCGCTATCGTGAATCAGGTGTGCGACGAGTTCCTTGCCTGTGCCGGACTCCCCGGATATGTGTACTGGTGCCTGTGAACGCGCGACTTTGTCGACCATGTCCCTCAATTCGCGCATCGGTATTGAGTCGCCGAGCAATTGCGAGCGTTTTTCCCCGACGTTGTGATCGACCTTTAGTGCGTTCTCGACGATGTTTCTGAGGTAATTCAGATCCAGCGGTTTCGAGAT
>CAYTNO010000042.1:0-9845 GCA_964439125.1 uncultured Woeseiaceae bacterium
TCTGGCTCCGGCTCTTGCTCCGGCTCTTGCTCCGGCTCGGGCTCAGGCTCCAGCTCGAGCTCCAGACCCGGTTCGTCGCTCGGTGGCACTTCGGGTTGGTAACCTTCCGGCGGCTTGCCGATTTGCGCCAACTCGTCGGCCAACGGCGTGTCGACGATAACCATGCTGACGGTATCTTCGGGCACGATCGAAAACTCTGCCGGTTTGGCTTCTTCAACGTCTTTGTCCGCTGGTGCTGTCTCTACGGCAGAATCGTCCGCGATTTCAAAGCCGGCATTTGCCTGCTGAATTCGCTTCTCAAGGACCCCGGCTGCAGGCACCGCTTTACCGGCGATGACAGCATCACGCATGCGATGCAACTCATCCACACTTTGTTGTAACAGGC
Organism: uncultured Woeseiaceae bacterium; assembly: GCA_964439125.1. GTDB lineage: Bacteria > Pseudomonadota > Gammaproteobacteria > Steroidobacterales > Woeseiaceae > UBA1847. Next base: position 386 of record CAYTNO010000042.1, read on the forward strand.
CGTCCACCGTCGACGTCGCTTTGACCCGTCCGCTATCAACTGAAATCAGTAGCGTCTCGATCTCGTGGCTTAGATTGCCCATGGCAGTGATGCCCGCCATTCTCGCACCGCCTTTAAGCGTATGCAGATGGCGTTTCAGCTCTTCCATCGAATCTTTAGACGACTTGTTCTTGCTCCACTCAATCAGAGCCTTATCGGCAGACTCGAGTAATTCGGCGGACTCTTCGGTGAAAATCGCGGCGATCTCCGCGTCGTACTCCGCCTCTTGCTTTACTTCTTCGACAACTGGCTCCGCAACCAACACCGGCTCCGGAACAGGCTCCGACGTTTCCAGCTGTTCCGGCTGTACTGCATCCGCCAAATTGTTGAGGTGATCTATTAATGCCGTGTAATCGGCACGCTTTCGTTCAGGCTGATTGATATCTCCGACGATAGCGGCTATCGCCCTGGACCCCGCCCTCAGGCCGTCGAGCGCCGATTGATCAAAACCGATCTTGTAATCGTAGACGCGTCGAACAAAGCGATTGAGCGCACTTGCTACCGCAACACCACGCTCGACATTCGCCATATTCGCGCTGCCATGCAGTGTGTGGCAGGCGCGATGCAGTTTGTCCGTAACGTCGAAAGGTGGTTGGTGCCCTTCGCATGCCTCCAGGTAATCGACGATGACCTGCACATGACCGGCCGTCTCTTTGGAGAAAATATCCAGTAGTACCGGATCCATCTCGAGTGCAGCCTCTTCCTCGATAGCCTCCGCCTGCGCTTGCGTGGTGACGGTCAGAATTGCGGCATTCGGATCGCCTTCTGCGAATGCATTGGCTCTCGCTATGAGCAGGCTGGTATTAGCAGACGGTTCAACGCCAACTTCGAGCTGTTCTATGAGTTCCGGCACCGCTGCGGCAGCAGCAACGATGAAATCAACCATCGGCGGCGTTTGAACCAGCGTTCGATTGATAAGCCGGTTCAGGAGATTCTCAATGCTCCAGCAGTACTCGCCAATTCGTTCGGCACCGACCATCCGGCCGCTGCCTTTGAGCGTGTGAAACGAGCGCCTGACCGTAATCAGCGCCTCCATATTGCTCGGGTCTTCCTGCCACGCCGGCAATCTGCGCTTTATTGAAGCAACCTCTTCTTTCGCTTCCTCAATAAAGAGTTCGAGCAATTCCGGGTCGAGGTGTTCGGCGTCCGGGGCAACCACGGGTAAAGGTATGACTTCGGTCGCCTGCATTCTGGCTTGCTCTGCAGCCGCCATCTCGGCTGCCTGCGCTGCTATCTCGGCACCGTCGAGCTTCATCGTATGTCCGAGTTCGGCCTCGGCGTCCGCCTCTTCTTTCAGGCGATGTTCGACATCACGCAGCACAGAGAGACACGCTTCAGCATTATCAAGCATGTACCAGGGCTCACTGCGCCCCGCTTTGACTGTCTCCATGTAGTATTCAATGCTGACAATCGCGTCGGCCAGGCGATCTGTTTCCTTTTGTGCCAATCGTGCGACGCCGTTTCCGGTCAGTGCCAGCGAAATCAGGGCGCCTACTCTATCTACGACTTCCATCGCACGAGTCTTGTTCAGCATCAACAACCCGGCCTTGATACCGCGTATCAACGACGGCACGCTGTCCAGGCCCTGTGACGGCGCTTGTGATGCAAGGCTTTGCCCGACGGTCTCCTTGATGCGTGCGAGGTTGATGATGCACTCGCGCATAACGGATTCCGCCACTTTCTGGTAATCGGCCTGCTCTTGCGGTGGCATATCTGCGCCCGCGACTTCGCCGCCGCCAGGTGTGGGATCAATCAGCCGGATAAGCTGCTGATCAAGACGATCCTCAACGCGCAACAATGTCGACGCGATTTCCAGAATGACCTGGTCCGACGCCGTGCCGCCTTTTTCTACAACCGTTTTGAGACGATCAATTTCGCCATCAATGTCGCCGCGCAACTCACCGAGACCGAGAACACCCAATGTGTCGCTGATCTTCTTAAGCAATTCGAGTTGCGGCACCAGCTCGGACGAATTGTTCATGCCCGTCCGAACGAAAATATCGAGCACGTCTTTGACTCGAGCCAGGTCTTCTCTGATTGCTGACGCGACCGTTTCCATGAGCTTGACGCTTGGCGCCGATAGCGCTTCGCGCGCATGCTCAACCTGCTCGTCCCCAGGCAGCAGTTCCGAAAGGTTGAAGGCCGCCCGAATTTCGCTAATGCGTACGCCAGACGTACTCGACCTGGCGACGTAATAGAGCAGGTTGTTCAACAAATCATCAACTGGATACGTATCGAACGCTCCGGTGCCTTCATCAATGACCCGTTTGATCTGACGATCCGTGTTACCCAGCAACCGCTTGATCGCAACCGACGTCTCAAGGCCACCGTCTTGCAGCGACTCAAGGACGCCGCCGACGATCCACCAGAGTTGGTACATGTCATCGCGAGTTGCTGACAATTCGAGTCTTTGGGCAACGCTTGCAAGGGTATCGAGGTGGCGCTTGGTATTACCACCCTGGATCCAACCCAGTAGCGCCAGTTGGAACTTGGGCCGCAAGCGTGTCGCAACGGCAACAGGGTCTTCACCGCTGCCCTCACGTTTTTCGGCCTTCTGCTTCGCCTGGCTCGGCGATAGATTGAGTAATAGCAGTGTGCCTTCGGAAAGCAACGGCTCGCCGCGGGCAGCCCGAAGATCGTTGAGCATTGGCAATAGCACCAGCGCAATATCGCGACCACCGGCAAGCAGGCGCTCAATGTAGATTGGCAGCTGCACCATTGAACGCGTTAGCGCATCGAGCCCGTCCTCGCGACCCTTGCCAGCGCGCAGAGCCGCAAGATACTTGCAGCCGAGTTCCATTTCTTCGGCGAGCAATGCCGCCCCGTAGGTCTCTGTGATCTGTAGCGCACCACGTACCTGATGCAGCAGTTCGCCGGCACGCACGAGCGCGGCCGAGCCACCTCGTCCGTCGACACAATCCTCAAGCGCGAGATGCGCATTGCGGATTGTCTCCATGAGCTCCGCACTGATGATAGAGAGAGCGCTAATCGTCGCTCCGCTACCCTCATCGCCAATGAGATGCTCTTGTATGCCGGTATCGCCTGTCATCAAGCAGTCCGTATTTCCTCGGTGCCTCTAGATCTGGCCGGTTTGCGAATGCCCGTCAGCCTGTTTGGCCAAGACACTCGATGAGGTGCTCGACAAGGCACTGGCTTGCAGCGCTTCATTCGGCAACGTAAATCCTGCGACGGTCTTTCTAAGCTGCGATGCAAGCTCGGACAATTTCGCGATAGCCGCGGCGGTTGCGGTTGTTGCCTTGCCCGTTTGTTCGCTGATTTCCCGCAGCCGCGTTGTACGTCGCGTGACGTCGGCTGCCGATCCGGCCTGTTGGCGCGCTGAACTTGAAATATTCTGTACAAGGCTTGCGATCTGATTCGAGACTTGCTCGATTTCGTCGAGTGCAGCGCCCGCGTTTTCGGCAAGTAATGCACCGCCCACCACGTCCGTTGTACTGCGCTCCATCGACACAACGGCCTCGTTGGTGTCAGCCTGAATTGTGCGTACCAGCACCTCGATTTGTTTGGTCGCATTCGTGGACCGCTCTGCCAGCCGCTGGACTTCGTCCGCAACGACCGCAAAACCCCGGCCCGCCTCGCCGGCCATCGACGCCTGGATAGAAGCGTTGAGCGCTAATATGTTCGTCTGCTCAGCAATATCGTTAATCAGCTCGACGATATTGCCAATCTCCTGGGAACTCTCACCCAGCCGCTTGATGCGCTTCGATGTGTCCTGAATGGTCTCGCGAATAGCGTTCATGCCGTCGATTGTTCGACGCACCGCCTCACCACCTTTATGTGCGACTTCCACTGAATGCCGCGCAACATCGGAGGAGCGCTCGGCGTTGCCGGACACTTCCTCAATTGATGCGGCCATGGACACGACAGACTCTGTCGCCGCGTTAATTTCACGACCCTGGTTATCCGCCGCCTTGGCCATATGCGACGCGGTACTCTCCGTCTGTTTGGCTGCCGAGTCGACCATGATCGCCGTTTCGTTAACCGTTGCGACGAGCTTTCGAAGTTCTTCAATTGCGTAGTTGAATGAGTCGGCGATGGTTCCGGTAATATCCTCGGTCACCGTTGCCTCGACAGTCAGGTCGCCGTCGGCAAGGCTGCCCATTTCGTCGAGCAGACGCAGAATCGCTTGCTGGTTACGTTCGTTTTGTTCGGCTTGAACCTTGGCGGTCGCCTCAAAATGCGAAGACCGGGAATTCAACACCATAAGACCAGCGACGAGAAGGATCGCCAGCGCAATAAGCCCGAGTGGAAACCAGTCAATCTGCAGCATACCCGGCAAGGGACTGGTGGATTCGGCACCCGCAAACGCGTTGGAGAGGGTCGCGGCACTGGCCACCAACTCTTTGTGAACATCCGCAAGGCCACTAACCTGGCCAACACTGCTGCTAACACGATCGACCTGCGCTTCGAGTTCAGTTAGCAGGTCGGCCAGCGGCACTAAAGCGACCTCTTTGCCTTCGTCGTTCAAAGCACGAACATCCAGCTCAGTGGATTCACCACCCAGGGCATCCGCGACCGTACGCAAGAATGCAACATCATTGGCAATGCCTGTCGCAACCGCTGCAGCATTCGGGTTGGTTGTAAGCCCTGGCGCGGCCCGGCCGATGCGCGCCAGGCGTTGCTGGAAATCCTGAATTACGGCTGTAGATCCTGATCTATCCAACAACTCGTTGGACAACTCGAGCATATTTGCTGAGGTGGCTTCGATAACACGGCCCGCGTTTGCAAGTGTTTCTACATCATCACGCTTCGCGACGATCGCCGCTGCACGCGATTCCAGCTGCTGCCACTCAGACGAGGAACCAGCGACCGACCGGCTGGCACTGCGCCGCAGTTGAGCAAGGCGCTTAAGACTGGCGTCGAGTTTATCGAACCCGCCTTCCTCGCCTGCTATGGCTCGACCCGCTTGAGATGGGATCGACTGCGACAAGGCCGCGAGCTCCGCGGCCTGACCGTTACCGCCGCCGCCTTGCAGGTACGTCAGCACCGCTGCTGCCAACAGCGATATCACTGTCACAACAGCGACGATTCTGAAAATAGATGATGTGTCTGTTTTATTGGCCATAGCTATTGAAACTCTGAGTTACTCATCGCCCGGTATCGCGGCGGAGTTGTCTTTCGGCGGCAATCAATCCGCTGCCGCCCTTAAGAATAAATTGCTCTCGACAAAGTCGAACAGATTCAGGACGGGCCACGAGTCATCGTTACGTTGATACGCACCTGTCAGAAAGCGATCACAACGGACGACGGTCTCGGGCCAGACATCCGTGAATTCGTGATCCATAAAGCGGCGAAAACCCAACACCTCGTCTACGACAAGACCCGCCGGAACTTCGCGATGATTCACCGAGATAACGCGGGTTGTGCGCCGCAATGTTGTGCGCCCACTCCCGAGCAATAATTTCACGTCGACCAGCGGTAACAAATGGCCGCGCAGGTTTGCAATACCGAGCAGCCAGCGCCGGGCGCCGGGCACGCGCGTCATATCTTCCGGCAACATCAGGACTTCGCGGACATGTTCGCGACTTGCTACAAATTGTTCTTCGCCTATACGAAATCCAACACCCACCCACTCGGCAGGCATCGCCGAACCGCTTTGCCCCGAGAGTGCCTGGCGACTACGCCGCTCAATCTCTGCAAGCAGCTCAAATGGCTGCTTGACCAACGTCGCCAGATCAACGGATCCGCTCATTCAGCCAGCCATTACCGCGTTGATTTTTTCCGCGAGTCGCTTCGCTCCGACCGGCTTGACCAGGTATTCGACCGCGCCCTGGCGCATGCCCCATATCTTGTCGGTTTCCTGATCTTTCGTCGTGATCATGATGATGGGAATGCCCGCGGTATCGGAATCCTGCGTTAGCTTGCGTGTCGCCTGGAAACCATTCATGCCCGGCATGACAACATCCATCAGGATGCAGTCGGGGCGCGATAGCTTCGCCTGGCGCAGACCCTCTTCGCCACTATCGGCAACTAATGTGTCGAACCCACTCTTCTCGAGCATGGACTGAAATAAGTGCAGCTCGGTCGGTGAATCGTCGATGATGAGTATTACTGCCATCAAAACTTCCTTTGCGATGCTTTCGGTGAAAGGTGGCTAGTTAATCTGGTTGGATATCGCACCCAACAACTCGTCTTTGGTGAACGGTTTGGTTAGGTACTGTTCGGAGCCGACAATGCGCCCGCGCGCGCGGTCGAACAACCCGTCTTTGCTCGACAACATGATGACGGGAATCTCCTTGAACATCTTGTTGTGCTTGATCAGGGAGCAGGTTTCATAACCATCAAGCCGGGGCATCATGATGTCCACGAAAATAAGGTCGGGCTGGTGATCTGCAATCTTCGACAAGGCATCGAAGCCGTCTATCGCTGTGAATACCTGACAGCCTTCCTTGCTAAGCAGCGTCTCCGCCGTTCGCCGAATCGTTTTGCTGTCGTCCACAACGAGAATCTTGAGTCCGCTCAGACTTCGGGATGCGTTATTTGACACCGGATTTCCTCACGCTTGACTGGAATCCCCTGGGATTCATTCTGTTTATCGTTTTCCCGCTGGCGTGGTGGCGAACAGCCATAAATTGCCCAGCAAAACCGACTTGTACCATATTGACATAAGTCCTGCTACGAAGCGCGCCGCAGACACCAAAAATCGAGGAATTTTCGGCGCTTACCCACCGATTCCGTTGTATAGTTGGCCGCTTGTTGCAGGCACAGGACTGAATCGCAGTAATGGCAAAAAGCGCGCTCAAAATCGGTATTGTCATGGACCCGATCGAGTCCATTACGCCATACAAAGACAGTTCGCTCGCGATGTTGCTTGAGGCACAGCGGCGAGACGCCGAAATTCACTATTTTCAGCAGGGTGATTTGAAATTGCTGTCCGGCAGAGCCATTGGCCACTCTCAGCGGCTCAAAGTCAGCGACAACAATTCAGACTGGTTCGAAACAAGCGACGCGGCCGAAGTGGATTTGGGCGATCTCGACGCCATTTTGATGCGCAAAGATCCGCCCTTCGATATGGAGTACATCTACACGACGTATATCCTGGATCGGGCTCGGGAAGCGGGCGCACTCATCGTCAATAACCCGCAAGCACTCCGCGACATGAATGAGAAGGCCTATACGGCCTGGTTTCCCGAGTGCACGCCCATAACGCTGATTACGCGATCAATGGCAGAAATGAAGGCTTTTCTCGCCGAGCACGACCGCATTGTCGTTAAACCGCTGGACGGCATGGGCGGGCGTTCGATATTTGTCGTGATAAAGGGCGATAACAACGCCAACGTAATCTTCGAGACGCTGACGGACTTTGGCAAGCAGTTTGCGATGGCGCAGGTCTATATCCCTGAGATCAATCTCGGCGACAAGCGCGTCCTGCTCGTCAACGGCGAGACCGTGCCTTACGCGCTCGCTCGCATTCCATCCGACGATGACAACCGCGGCAACCTCGTCATGGGTGCAACGGGCGTCGGCCAGGAGCTCTCCGCCGCTGACATGGCTATCTGCGAACGTGTCGGACCCGTGTTGCGAGATGCAGGCGTCCTGTTCGCCGGTATCGATATCATCGGCGACTACCTCACCGAAGTGAATGTTACGAGCCCAACCGGCATACGCGAGATTGACAAGCAGTTTGATCTCAATATTGCAGGTCTGTTGTTCGATGCTATCGAGGAACTCATCTAACGATGGCAGGTTTTGCCCTGAACCAGAATGCGCTTGACGACATTCAGCTCGTCGCCCCTGAAACGCGGGACAGGCTGCCGGCGATGCTGTTTTTGGCCGCGCTTGTGCACGGCGTCCTTATTATCGGTATTACTTTTAACCCTTATTCGATCGACGACATCAGCGACGCGATTTCGCTCGAGGTTACGATTGTCGCCGACCCCGATCAGCGCATCGACAGACCCGACGAGGCCGAGTATCTCGCCCAGGCGTCTCAACAGGGCGGTGGCAATACTACCGATGAAGTTCGCCCGACGGCGCCGCTGGAAAGCGCGTCACCGATTGATAATGTCGGCGAGGAGAGTGGCAAGTCATTGCTCGATGCAAGCGCGCACGAGCAGTTCGCCGACCAGGTGATATCGACGCAGAGAGAGCAAGATCGCAAGGTCGTAGATGATCTTCGCGAAGAACCACAACCCGATAACCGCACCGCAATCGCTCTTGAATCCGGCAGCGAACAGACCTTACCGTTGCCACAGGATGAGGCTGCAACGCTGTTGATTCATGACCACGACCCCCGCCAGTTAGTCATCAGCGCGGACACTCGTGAGTCAACTATCGCGGCCTATCTCGACAATTGGAAACGGCGCATTGAGGCGGTTGGCGACGAGTACTTCCCGGAACTCGGTGAATTGGACGGCCTGACTGGCAGCCCTACGCTCGAAGTCAGCATCGAAGCATCCGGGCAACTGTCGGAAGTGATCATCCGCAAGTCGAGCGGCTCGCCGGTGCTCGACAAGGCCGCACTCGACATCCTTCGACGTGCATCACCGTTTGACCCATTCCCGGCAGAAGTCAGCGCCGACTACGACCGGCTCCGCTTCGCGTACAAATGGTTGTTTAGCGAAGATGTTGAGCCAACCGCCGCTGCCAGCGAATAATTGATTCTCCGCGTGGTTGAACCAACCCGCCACAGGCCCGATACTGTAAGCATGAGTTTCCATAGCTCTTTAGCAAATCAGTTGCTCATCGCCATGCCTGGAATGCCGGATCCCAATTTCAGCACCACGGTCACCTTGATCTGTGAACACAACAGCGACGGGGCACTTGGCATTGTCATCAACCGGCCACTGGATCTGAACCTCGCCGGCCTGTTCGAGCAGCTTGATGCCGAGAATTCCAACCCTGCTGCAAGCCAGGATCCGGTACTTATGGGCGGGCCCGTTGGCCCAGAACGCGGTTTCGTGCTGCACAGCCCGACCGAGATGTTTGAGAATTCGCTGGCCGTATCGGGCGATATTCTACTGACACTATCTCGCGACGTACTTGATGCAATGGCAACTGGCAACGGCCCTGACAAAACCCTGGTCGCGCTGGGGTATGCAGGATGGGGCGCCGGCCAGTTGGAGGAAGAGATGTTGGCAAATTCCTGGTTAAGTGTGCCAGCCACTCCCGAAATCGTCTTTGATACACCATTTGGCGAACGCTGGATGTCTGCCGCCCAGTCAATCGGCATCGACATCAGCCAGATTTCTCCCGATGCCGGACACGCCTGACCTCGACCCGAAAACCATACTGGCGGTTGATTTCGGCCTGCGCCGCATTGGTATTGCGGTCGGCCAGTCGATTACCGGTTCTGCGAGCCCGCTCGGTGTTGTCCGAAATGGCGAAGAGGGTCCCGACTTCGATAGCCTCGGGAAATTAATCGGCGAATGGCGGCCATCGTTGATCGTCGTCGGCATGCCAC
>CAYTNO010000043.1:0-9783 GCA_964439125.1 uncultured Woeseiaceae bacterium
AATGACGGGGGCTACTTCTCCAGCCATGTTGTCGCTATGAAAGTCGCTATGGCGGATGGCCGGCTCATGAAGATCGAGCCGAAACAAAAGAACTTGCTGAGCGCATTTCGCATGAGTTTCGGGGCGCTGGGAATTATTTACGAAGCAACGATCAAGGTGAGACCGATTCGCACGTTTTCAGCCAGCCATCGGCGCGTCACGATCGATAAGTTTTCAACAGTAGTCGATGCTCTTGCGAATGGTGAGGTCGGTCTCAAGTTCTACCTGATGCCATACCGTGATCGCGTGTATCTGGATTTGCGGCGCTACGATTCGGAGCCGGGCAATGCGTACAAAGCACCCTGGAAACTCAAAGACTGGGGAGAAAGTACCGTCTTGCCGCACGTCTTCAAGTCGCTGAATCGCATCGTACCGATTCCAACGGTGCGCTATCGCTTGATCGACAGCATCAGTGAGGCAACACAAGGACTGGTTAACTCTCGACTGGTCAACAATGGATCCAATGCTACTTCGCAATCGAATCACCGCCAGAATGCCGGAGCACGCGGCTGCAACTACTCGACCTGGTGCTTTCCTGCTGCAAACTTCTCCATGATCGTCAAAGCCTACCGGGACTTTTGCGAAGCGACACTTGCAGCGACAAACTACCGTTGTGATCTGCCCGCGGTCGGCTATCGCCTTTGTCAGGACGCTTCGGCGCTGTTATCACCATCATTTGACGAGCCCATGATTGCGTTAACAACGGCCTCAACGCAAATTCGTGGCTGGGATGATTTCGTCATAGACCTTGCGGAATTTGCCGAGCAATGGGCCGGCACCCCAATTATTAGCCAGTCCCGTGCCGCTCGTGCCACGCATGCCGAACAGACCTACACCAACCGCCTCGATTTCTTCCGTCGTATGCGGCAACAACTCGACCCCGAAAACCGCTTACTTAGCCCGTTTCTTGCTCAGTACTGTCGATAACAGTCGGCCGATCGTTGCGATGCCCAGTCCGAATATCGCCAGCCAGCCAAACGAACCACCGCCGTGTTCTTCGACGATGATAATGTCCGGCACGATCGGCGCGTCTCTGTATGAGTCTTCGAGCGGCAGGAAAGCAAGTTCGGATGTGTCATCAGGCCCCAGGTAGGCGAGAAACGAGTCGTCATACGCATCGAATAGCTCAATCAGTATGTCGTAGCTGCCACTGGGGTAACCTTCGACCAGCTCGGTTACTACGACATAGTCATCATCGCTTGATGCACCCAAGATTGTGAAGTTTTCTGTTGCAGCGTATTCGTTCCAGGATCCACCCTCATAGCTAAGGTAAACAACCGCGTAAACGTCGACACTCGAAAAGTATGTGTCGGCATCGAACAATAGATCTATTCCCTGAAAGTAACCGTCCCCGTCATGATCACCGAATAGAACGACGTCGGCCGTGAAAAACCAAAAATCGACGTTTGTAGCGCTCAGAACGCTGGCGCCTGCTTTTGACTGCACTGACACACGCTTGCCTGACCGCCGCGGTTCGTCTGCTTTCAATGCAGCAAATTCGTCTTCCGAAACGATACCTGGAAGCCCTGCATCACGTTGAACCCGTGTGCTCTCAGTGGTCACCGATACTCGTTTGTCACCGTCCGACGATTGGGCTAACACAAGCCCGGAGCCAACCATCAACACAGCAAGGGATATACCGACTATTGTCCAGCGTAGATTCCTCGATGTCCTTGTGCGCGTTTCCATTTTTCCATCCTCACCTTTGCAGTGTGACTTCCATTAGAGACCCGGCACCATGAATCAAAGCTGAACTGATAGGCGTCGTCTGAAAGGCGTGCGATGATGTTCAGCTGTCGTTAAGTTTCAGCAGCCATTTCCCGTTGTCTCAGTGCTGAAGCTCAGCCGGACCAGGTGGCAGGCACCTGATGTTGATGGCTGGCTGTTGTTCCTGCTCGCACCGTTCGAGTACGCGCCATTGGTGGGCGGCGCCATTGCGGGCTACCTGATATGGGATGAGGTGCCGGATCGGTGGGTTGTCACCGGCGCGCTGGTAATTATCGCCTCAGGCTTGTTTGTTGTTTACCGTGAAATCGGCGCCGCGATTTCAGCGGGCTTCAGTCGACGTCCCCAGCCGCAAGACCCGCAATCTCAGCCGGTGTTACCTGCAGAGCCACGGCAACCCTATTGAAAAAGTCGATCTCCAGTACGCTGACGACCTTATCACTACGAAACACATCGGCTAATGCCTGAATGGTGTGAACGCGATCGGCATCCGCCATTTTGTCCTGGACGCTGGCCAGGTACTTGCGCAATGTGGCCTCGGCGTATAACTCCGCCCGGGCCGCAATACGAATATCACCTGAACTGAAATCGACGCCAGTGTGTTCTTTAAGAATCGCCTGGATCCTGTCAACTTCGACCTTCTGAATGTTGATATCGGCATCCGCCGCCCTGGCGAGGGTCATCAGCAATACCTCTTTGAACAGTTCGCTCTGTTCTTCTTCCCCGATGTCTGAGCCGGAGAAAATCTTCAATACACTCTTTAGATCTGCAATTGCCATTGTGGTCTCTCTTGTCGTTTTCGTTATTTCAATGCGGTTGCCGCTATAAAGGTAAGTCCCGGAGTATACACGCCAAGCACGGCAAGAATCACCGGGGGGCGACGGATTCCTGCTGGCGAAATGGCTGTCGCTTCCAGTATGTCAGTGAGCGCCACAGCCACTCCATAGGACCGAAACGATACTGTTTCAGCCACCAGGGGCTGAGCATCAATTGCAGGCCGATAACTGCGACAACGAATCCCATCTGCCAGAAACGTGGAATCGTGCCGTAGAGACCGAGACCATAACCGTAAAAAACCGTCGTCAGGATGACCGAGTGCATCAGGTAATTGGTCAACGCCATGCGACCAACCGCCGCGAAACGCGCCATGAGTTTCTGTAATGCCCCTGTCTTCACAATGAGCATGACCAACCCGATGTGACCGAAAGCAACGATCAAGCTACCCCAGTAGTTGGCGATGCCACCGACGCGCATTACATAGAGTTGATTGAATTGGTGAGCGTACAAATCGCTTGCGCTGAAGATCGTCAGGGGTAATCCGATGAGGTAACCAGCAAGCATCATCCTCCGATAAAAACTCACAGATTGCTCACCCGAGAATACGCCGAGTTTCATCATCGCCATGCCGATCATCATGAGCGCGCCAACCCGCCAAATACCAAAAAACAGAGTGACAAAAACCTGCATCATAAAGACGGTGGGCACCCGATGTTCAACAATTTCCGGATAACTGCCCCGATGCACGTCAATGTCGATTTGCACGTCTTCGGCTGTCGGCGCCATGAATTTCCGTTGCGCTTCCCAGCCTTTCAGCATTTTTTTCTGTTTATCGTCCAGTTCAGCGCCCGACGCTTGCAGCTCTTCTATTTTGGCAACTTCTACGATTACGCTATCGAAGTGTTTGCCCATGCCAAAATTCAACAGGAGCGCAACAGGCAACAACAGTACGGCCACGATGATCAGCGTCCTGGGTCTGCGATTTCGGAACAAGTAAACCAGCATGCCGATGGCGGCGTACAGGAACAGGATATCGCCCATCCAGATGAAGTAACCGTGAATGGCACCGATGAGCAATAGCCAGAACTGGCGTCGATAGTATATGCGGCGAAATTTTGTACCGCGCGATTCGGCACGTGTCGACATGACAACGAGCCCTGCGCCGAACAGCATCGCAAATATACTGAGAAACTTTTGATCGAACAGTATGTGCGTAAAAAACCAGGTGCCGAGATTGTGCGGCTCGGTACCGCCAAGTGCCAACGGGTTGGTGTAGGCGATAAATGGCATTGCAAACGCGTAAATGTTCATGACAAGGATGCCGAGAACCGCGACGCCACGCAAAACATCAATACTGACAAATCGCTCGTTGCTCGTTATCGGCGCAAATCCGTTGCCATTGACTGGCACTGAGCTGCTAACTGATTCGATATCGCTCACCGTCGGTTCTCGAATGTTATTGGAATTTATTCGGCGGGAAATGGACTTTGAGCCAGCCATCATAACGTACAGAAAGTGATATGTTTACCCCAGATTCTTCGAGCAATTTTTACTTGGAATTTAAGGGCTTACGAGACATACTCCCCGTGGGCTAACAATCTGAAAGGAGGTGATTCATGTCTAGTGAGAATTCAAAGGTGTTGAGAAAACCGTTGGGTCTTGTACGGATTGTGGAGCAACCTCCCACACCTTGCTGACCTTGTTTTCCCGCACGAATCTCACGAAGGGCTGCCCCAGGGCAGCCCTTCTTTGTGGTCGTTGATCGATAGAGCCGTATTCAGACCAGAATATCTTCCAGCGCATTGAGCAGCACATCGATTTCCTCGATGCTGTTGTAGTGAACCGGGCCTACCCTAACCGCACCACCCGAATCAAGGATGCCCAGCGCTTTCGCCGGCTCGATCGCATAGTTGTGGCCGTTCCATACAAAAATATTTCGCTCACCAAGGGCTCTTGCTGTATTTGCGGGAGCATGCGTGTCATGCGTAAACGACACGGTCGGTACCCTGCGATGCAAGGCATCTGAGTCCGTAACGCCCTGTACGGTTACACCACTAATACTCTGCAGACCGTCAATGAGTCGCTCGGCAAGATCTTTTTCGTACGCGAACAGGCAATCCATTGCGGCGTGCGCATACAGGCAGCGCCCGTCGTATTGCCGGTTCGCCGCATGAAAATCACCGGCCATTGTCTCACCGATCCACGCGAAATAATCCACGGCTGCTGCAACTCCGGCCATACCCTCATGGCTTTGCGTGCCGGTTTCGAAGCTGCCCGGGATTTTGTCCGATGCTGGACGAACCTTGTAAGGCTCAAGCGCTTCAAGCACCTCGCGACGCCCCCACAATATTCCCTGATGTGGGCCGAAAAATTTGTAAGCTGAACAAGCCAGAAAATCGCAGCCCAACGCCTGAACATCGGTCGAAACGTGTGGCACCGACTGCACAGCATCGATAAAGCTCCAGGCGCCAGCCTCCCGAGCTTTGCTACATACTGTTTTAACGTCATTTATCGTGCCGGTTAAGTTGCTAGCACCACCAAAACAGACAAGACGCGTCTTGCTGGTAAGTAACTCATCGAGTTTTGCCAGGTCGAATTCGAACGTTTCAACGTCAAACGGTAACCAGCGAATTTTGAGATCGAAATCTCGTGCCAGCAAAACCCACGGCTCAACGTTGGCGTCGTGACACATTTGCGACAAAATGATTTCATCGCCGGCATTGAAGTATCGACCAATTGAGCGCGACAAATGCAACGTCATCGTTGTCATGTTTTGTCCGAAGATGATCTCATCCGCCGACGGTGCGTTCAGGAAGTCCACCATCGCATCGCGCGCATCGCTAACGACCTTATCCGCCAAATGCGATGTCTGGAAATAACCGCCAAGATTGGCATTCGAGTGCAGCAGACAGTCCGACATTCTGTCGGCTACCGATTGCGGAACCTGGGTACCCGCCGGGTTATCAAAATAGAGTCGCTGCCGGCCGTCGTCGGTTACTGCCAAGGCGGGGAATTGCGAGCGAATAGTTGCGAGATCAAGGGTCATGGTCGGTGTGAGGACAGCTGCTACTGCTCCTTGCCTCCCCACTTTTCTCTATGTGCGTCTTCGGCGCGCTGACGAACTTTCGCGTGTCGTCGTGTTAGTAATAGCGAGTTAGGATCGCAGATCTCGGCCCGTATTAGCCCAAGGTCGCTCGCTGCATCAAACAAACTGGGGTACCAACGTTCCCAGTCCGGTAGCAGTGATTCAACTTGATCGCGAAGACCCATAGGCGCAATGTAACCGAGCGTCGCGCCCATGACAATGCGATGAAAAGCCGGCTGTCTACTCTTCGAGCATCCTCACGCCGAGCATGGCGGCACCAAGCAACATTGCCCCCAATACAACGTATTGCGGCTGAGGAATCCACGCTACTGGCATCTCAAGAAAATCCATCGGGATGACAGTCAGTAGCTTCGCCGCGGCCACCGAAAGCTGTGCTAGCGGCTTGATGGCAATACTCCCGCCGACAAACATTGCAATCGGTAATGCAAGACGCCGCAACCACATGCGCCGGCGAATTCTTGTCACAATCCGACGGCTAAACCCGTTGTCTACAATCGGTTCCGATTGGAACATCGATTCAAGCAATCGATCTTCAGCGTCTTTCATTTTTTCAGCCATGTTGATGATCTTTGATATCAAAACGTGTCCTGATCTTGTCTTTGCCGCGAAAAATCACGGATTTAATGGTGCCAACGGGCATTCCGGTGGCCTCACCAATTTCACGATGTGACAACCCGCAGGCGTAGGACATAATCATTACGGCCTGCTCCTCCTGTGTCAGCACCGCCATGAGCTTGTCCAGATCAGAAACTTCATTCGAAGTTTCAGTGTAGCCCCTTGATTCAGTCTGCGCGACGTAAGCTGCTTCATCGAGCACTTCGGCGTAGCGCTTCGACTTGCGTTTCGATTGCAAAAAGGTCGTGTAGGCAACCTTAAGCAACCAACCGATGAACGAGCCGCGTCCTGAATACGTCTGTAGCTTGTCCCAGGCATGCAAGAAACACTCCTGCGCAAGATCGTCGGCTGCAAAAGTATCGCGGCTTAGCTTGCGCAGGAAGTTTCTGACCTGCGACTGGTGGCGACGAATTAGCTCGCCGAAGGCGGCCGTGTCCTGAGACCCGACTGCCAACGCTACGAGATATTGATCGTCTCTTTCCAGGGATGTCGCTACGTTTCTAACGTTCGTTATCCGTAAATCGCCACATAATCAGATAGGCAACACCTATGCAGAACGGGAATGCTGCTCCTGCCAAGCTGCCACGAAATGCCATGCCACTCGGATCCGGTGCGAAAAAGCCACTGAGCGTCAATCCTGCCGCCAGTGCCAGCCAAATCAGCGCCAGGCGCAAATCTTTGTCCTTCGGCGGTGTCGGGTTGCCGAGGCGGTCGATGATCTCTGGAGTCAACTCCTGGTCTTTTTCAATCGCAGCACGAATCGTCTGCTGCATGTCATTGCGCCCTCGATAGCGAAACCAAAAAAACAGGCCTATGACGACCGTCAGCCCTATGAACATGATAATTGGTACCCATTCTCCAGCCACTTTAATTTACTCCTAATGTGTATTGCTGCTTTTTCGGCAGCTCTCGTCCAGTAGATGCCTGTAGCAGCAATTTTGGATGCAACAATCGTAACCCATTGATTTTCCTCTGGCTAACCCTTATCTGACACTCGCCGCGTTTGTAATGGGTATGAGAATTATAGCCTGCCATGCCGCCAGACTCCGGGATCCGCGCTTCTACCAGATCGCTGTGCTCGGCCTGTTGCTGTGCTACGGGATCGTTGCCCTGGACTTCGGGATTCGCTGGCAAAACGCCCTGGTAATTTTGGCGGCAGCCCAGTTCACACAGATTCTGGGCACCCGTGCAGCTGGATTGGGCCACTTCGATCCTATGAGCGCATTGATAACGTCAATGTCACTTACGCTGCTACTGCGTACCGATGTCATTGCTCTCGCCGCTCTCGCAGCTGTCATCGCGATCGGCAGCAAATTCCTGATCCGTATCCGTGGAAAACATGTGTTCAACCCGGCGAACGCCGCACTCGTCTCCTTGATCCTAATCAGTGACAAGGCATGGGTGTCGTCAGGGCAATGGGGTAGCGCCGCGATCGGCGCACTAGCCCTCGCGTGCCTCGGCTTCCTGGTACTGACTCGTGCGAAACGCTCAGAAACCACGATCGCCTTCATGACCACCTACGCAATCCTTCTCGTTGGGCGGGCGCTTTGGCTGGAGGATCCGCTGACAATCCCGATGCATCAAATGCAAAACGGGGCGTTGCTGATCTTCGCGTTTTTCATGATCTCCGATCCCAAGACATCGCCGGACGCACGCGGTGGCCGGATTCTGTATGGCGCGCTTGTCGCGTCAATCGCTTACACCATCCAATTCGTTTTTTATGAACCCAATGGACCAATACTCGCGTTAATCATGTCAGCACCATTCGTGCCATTGATCGACGCCGTACTGCAGGGACAGGTCTATCGGTGGAAACAGCCAGCCGGAAATCCGGTTGGTCAAATCAAAGGAGTTTTCTGATGAGAATTTTTGTCACGGTGGCCGTTGTAGCATTGACGGTCGCAATCACTACGACCGCACAGGCATTCTGCGGTTTCTACGTCGCTCGGGCGGATACCAGTTTGTTCAACCGCGCTTCGCAGGTTGTGCTCGTCCGCGACGAAGATCGTACCGTCATAACGATGGCGAACGACTTCCAGGGTGAGGTTGAGGACTTTGCCGTTGTGATTCCCGTTCCGACCTTCATTGAACGCGGGCAGATCAACGTCGCCGATCCCGCTTTGGTCGAACATCTCGATGCCTATACGGCTCCCCGCCTGGTCGAATATCACGACCCGGATCCCTGTGCGCGTTACGAATTAAGAAAAAATTCGCAGATGTCCGATGTGGCACTGCCGTCTACCGTGCAGGAAAGCGATCTGGCAGGACGGTCACGCGGCGTGACCATCGAGGCAAGCTACACCGTCGGCGAATACGACATCTTGATTCTGTCAGCCAAAGAAAGTGACGGTCTGATCAAGTGGCTCGAAGAAAATGATTACAACATCCCGAAAGGCGCTGAGAGCGTCGTTGGAAGCTACTTGAAGCAGGGCATGCGCTTCTTCGTCGCAAAGGTGAACCTGGCAGAACAATCAAAACTTGGATATTCCTATCTGCGTCCCCTGCAGGTCGCCTACGAAAGTAACAAGTTCATGCTTCCTATCCGTCTCGGAACACTAAATGCAAACGGCAAACAGGAACTCTACGTTTACGCACTAACGCGCACCGGGCGGGTTGAAACGACCAATTACCGTACCGTGAAGTTGACAAGCAATACAGAAGTCCCCGAGTTTATTCAGACCGAGTTCGCCGATTTTTACCGCGACATGTTCGAAAAACAGACCCTCCAGGAGAACGAGCGTGCGGTATTTCTCGAGTACGCCTGGGACATGGCGTGGTGCGACCCTTGCGCGGCTGACCCGATGAGCCAGGACGAGCTGCGCCGACTCGGCGTATTCTGGACGAGCGACGCCGGCAACGGGCGACTTGCGCCATCGCAACCGCAAAACGTATTCGTTACTCGCCTGCATCTGCGTTACGACCGCGATCACTTTCCCGAAGACCTGATGTTCCAGGAAACGGGTGACCGACAGAACTACCAGGGTCGCTATGTCATTCGTCATCCCTACAAAGGCGAAACGAGCTGCGACGCCAGTCAATACAAGACGTCGGTGCGAGAACGCCAGGAGCGTGAGGCCCAGACTTTGGCAAATCTGACGGGGTGGGACATCGACGAAATTCGCTCGAAAATACCGGGCATCGATGGCATTGCGCCAGAACCCGGCGTTGCCCCCTGGTGGAAACGAATCTGGCAATAATCCGGTCACGGCCGTTTTTAGAAAGCCCCGGTTGAAACCGGGGCTTTTGACTAGCGGTAACGACTTAGTATCTTCTTGAGCTCTTCGTTGCCGGGGTTGAGCGTTTCAAGGGGGAGTTGCGACAGGGGCGTATCAACATTGCCCATCAAGTCATGCATTTCATTACGAGCCTCGTCGATATACAACAGTCCCGTTATTATTTCGCCCGCGTTGAATCTGTCGCGCAGGTACTTAAAGGACGAGGCGCGACTGGTCGGGTCATAGTCCTTGTCGACCTTGCGCAGGACGATCTTGCTGCCGCCGTGTAACTCGACGGACATCGCC
>CAYTNO010000044.1:0-9585 GCA_964439125.1 uncultured Woeseiaceae bacterium
AACGCCATCGCCCGAGGAAATCATCTGCTCGACCTGGGTCGTCGTTACAACGTCCGGGTATGTGCCAAAACCCCACTCAGGCTTGTTCACTGAATCGAAGTGCGTGAACCCACTACACAGAATGGCTGCATCGACCTCGTGCTTGTCCCCATTGGAAAGCTCAACGTTAAAGTTGCCGGGCTCGCCATCGAATGACGTAACTGTCGTTCCCGTCTGCACCTGGACCGAACTGTCATCGGCAACACGTTTGACCATGCCTCCGATCGCGTCTTTGGCCCACTCACCCGTTGGTACGAGCTTCGCGTAGCCAGACAATATCGGCGCACCGCCCAACTTGTCTTCTTTCTCAACCAGAATACTGGATCTACCGATGGAACCGAGGCTATGTGCCGCAGCCAGGCCAGCAGGTCCGCCACCTACGATCAAAATTGGTTTACTCATTCTTATTGCTCGATCTGTTTGAATCCCGGGCCGGAAGTAATCATCTTTCTTGGATCATAAAGACTCTCACCTCTACCGGCTTCCACGTCCTTAAGATAGGCCTCGAATTCCGCCTTTTTGGCTTGCCAGTCGATGCCCAGTTTCTCCATCAGCGTTTCCGTTGACGAAGCATGCCAATGCGACTGCACGATTTTGTACGGGTGTGCGCCGCAAACGAGTGCTGCGAACTGGCAGTCCGCGAGAACCGGCAAGTCAACAGGCTTGCCGTCCGCCGCGCCAATCCACTGGTTCTTGTCAAGTGTTGTGATACAGCCTGTGTCGTGGCCAACCATCATGTCCGCCTTGGCCTCTTCCTGTGCCACACGTAATTTGCGATCGATCGCGAACGATCGGGTGAACTCTCGCTCGGAAATGATATGGCGAAATCCGAACCCGCAGCAGTCGTACCAGGTACGATAATCGATGACCTGGGTGCCAAGCGCCTCAAGCACGCTGGTCGTCACCGCAAGGCGGTTGCCACCGAGGATTTTATCGTCATAGATGGCGTCTTCGGGAACCATCTTGTAGACGTGACATGCCGGGTGAACGGTTGCTCGAATGTGGCTGCAATCTATGACTTGCCTCTCCGCGATCCTTTCGCGCATGACATGCAACCATTCCGAGTAATGCACGACCTCTTCGGGAATAAGTAACTTGCCGTCGACCAAACGGCCGAGCTTGCCAAGAATTTTTTTCACGCTTGCACGAAGCTTCGCCGACCGGATCAGGTAGCCACGCACTTCTTTGTAATTACCGAAAGATGTGCCGCAATGCACCAGCGGATAGAAATAACCGTCCGGCAGTCCTTGCGCTTTTGCGGAGACATACGCCTGATGGAAATTGCGCAGGAAGACCGCGGCGAGACTTTCGATGTTGCCAATACCTGAACCGTGATAGTTCCACGCCGTACACGAGGTTTGGTCGGTTTCATCAAGGTAGCGAATGTCCATCTCATTCATGAGCCACAACAACGACGCCGGGTAGCCCGGAATGTTGCCGCACTGGCCGCAAGACTTGTGATGCCACAATTGTTGCGTTGGAATTTTCTTGTCCCAACCGTAAAGAGTCTGGACCGTGACCGGCTCGTGTTCTTCCTTCACGCGGTGCACTACGATCTCGCCGTCTTTCTCGAGATCCCACATGGCATCGCGAACATCCTCGACTCGATTTTTGTTTGTCAGCATCGATCGTCGGTTAACGATTTGATCAACCCAGACGGTCGCAACATGAGCATCGTCCTTACTCAGTTTCGCATCCGACCATTCACTGCCGTGACCTGTAAATCGTTCGCCGTCGTTGCCGTTGCCTGCTGCCATTCAAATCTCCTAGTCGTCCTGTTCGTCGAGCCAGTCTTCATAGTCATCGCGTTTTTCATCCATAATGTCGCTGATAACGTCAAACAGGTTCTCGTCAATTATTTCCAGGCTGTCGAGCACACCAGTTTCTTCCCAAATGGTGTAGAGCTCAACAGACGTCTTTAAATTCACTTCCCATGCCGTTTTCGTCGTGTGTAGCGTAGGCATCGGTATTGCTTTTCGTAGTAAGTCCAGCGGCGCGTCGACCTTTGAAATATTCGGCCCCCAGTCGGCAAAGCCTTCCGGGTTAATCATATCGGGCGAAAGTTGGTTGCCGGTAGAAATAAGTTTCAGCATGACGCGGCTAAACGGGCGCAAGACACTCTTCGCCGACTCCATGCCATGCTTGATGGCCGTCTCGCGCATGATCATGATCAGGCCGCCCGGTGAATTGCCGAATGGGCAACGAGCGGCACAGGTATAGCATTGGGCGCAGGACCAGATCTTTTCCTGCATTGAATCGTAGATGCCCTCGAGATTTTCGGTCCAAAGCAGTTGGACAATCTCTCGCGGACTAAAATCGTAATAGTGCGCCGCCGGGCAAGTCGCTGTGCATATGCCGCAATTCAGGCAGCCATTCAGTTCATGGTCGAATCGAAGATCGCCTTGAATATCCTGAAATATCTCTTCGAGTTTGTCACGTTCAAGCGGCGCCTCATTCGACAGAGGGTCGCCGATATGTTCCTGAATTCGAGACGTCGATGAGTGAGACATGCTCTATTACCTAGTAGCTGAGTACCTTGCAGTCACTTTCCATGACTTCTTCAATCAGGTGTGCGCCACCAACAATGCCTTCGCATTCCGGTATCAGATCCTCTGGCGTCATGTCGAACAAGTCGAGGTTCGGTGAGCAACAGTAGAATTTGACGCCCGCTTCGTGAGCATCCTGAATAAAGCTGTAAACGGACTTCGGTGAGCCCTCTTTGACGAACAACTCCTCAGCAACGCCTTTCCTCATCAGCTTGCCGGATGTCGCCGTGCAGATAACATCGACCTCGTAATCCATCGCTGCTGCAACGGAGGCCTGGAAGATCGGCGCACCGAGTTCCTCTCCATTACGCGGGTCTGTGTTCGCCATTACAATTATTAGTTTTTCGGCCATGATTCTCTTCCTTTGGCGTAAATCAACCGGGGCAAAACACCGGCGTTCAACAGCACATTAGCATATCCTAAATTACTGGTTTATCCAAATTCACCCGGCACTTTTCGCGGCCTTTGGTGCTGTCATCAGGGATGTACATTGTACCAGCCCGGTCATAATCGGAACCAGATTATCCTCGAGACGCGTTTGCAGCATTCTCAATGATTCAAGCCGTTCAACCGCTCCCGCAGGTACTTCCTCGAATTCCATGACCAGGTCTTCAACCATCCCGACCTTTATTCCCGGATTTCCCACAAAACCGAACGAACTGCTGCCGTTGCCCGAGCCAATCTGAAAAACAGCCGGGCGGCCGGCTTCGTCAACGGCCAGAATCCTGGCATCCTCCGGGGGCACCGGGCGGTCACGCATATAGGTGACCTGCTCGAACTCTTCGGGAAGAAAGCCATTTAACGCGTCATCGCAGACTCTCCTGGCTGTACTGCACTCGAACTCGAGCTCTGTGCTTTGCGCCGAACCGCCAGCCGCAATCGCGAGAATCTGAGCACCGACACCGATGCCGATAACCGGTGTTCCTTCATCGAGCCGAGCTTTCGTCAGCTTTATCTCTTCGGCCAGGGTTGGCAAATCCCGGCCGCCAGCCGAACCCCAGGGCCCACCGCCAAGCAAAAAGACAGCATCGGCCGGCAGATCTTCCGCCGGCAATGTTCCGCCACTGGCAAACGGGCGATAGTACTGAAATCGAATGCGGCGCCCTTCGAGGTGATCTTCCATCAAGCCAAGATATTCTGCGGACGTGTGCTGAATGACAGCTACGACGTTCATCGGCGTATCACCCCTGTCCGCCAGTACGAAAGCGTCCGGGCTACACTCAGACATGAGCCTGTTCTCCGGCTGTCAGCGCTGAGGTGATGGACGCCGTGAAGTCCGACGGCGTAACACTGAGCATGTCGACATTATTGTTGGCAAAGAAATCATCGATAGCCGCACTGATTTCGTCAATTCGCGTACCCAGCAAGTGCGCCTCGAGGTCAAAAACGATCCGCGGTGGCGTAACGAAGAAATCACCGCTGATCAAAACTCGTTGCAAAATACTCTTTGTGGGTCCCTCGAGTTTCACGAATGACTCGATCGTGCCGCCGGGCCCGGTATGCGAGCCACTCAGGACCTCATCTGCATCGCCCGGGTTATCAATCTCGGCGACAAACTCATCCGTGCCAATTTCTTCTCTGAAGTATTGCTCTGCGAGCGCCTCTTCATTGGCCGTTATCTCTCCCGGTTCGGCGCTTATACCAAACGCTTCGGTGAATCCCTTTACCAGGGCCTGTTTGATCGTCTCCATATCCGGAAGATCATCCCCGAGCAGCTCTTTGAGCGTGACAACGCGCTCCGCCGCGGAGTCGAGCTTGCGTTTTGCAAGCTTGCTCTCAGGAATATTCAGCACTTTGACCATTTGCTGCGCGCTCATATCTACGAGCACTGTCCCCTGATAAATGAGTGTATCTCCGTCGAAGAAACCGCCCGTACCGCTAATTTTTCGGCCATCCACTTCGATATCGTTGCGTGGGCGAAACTGCGCATTGATACCTAATTCGCTCAGCCCTTTTGCAGCTGCATTGCATATTTCTCTCGCAAGGTCAGGCAACGCTGGAATACCCAGCGACGCGCGGTGAAAGACCAGCTCCCAGCCCAGCTGGCCCTCATCGAGGTAGATGGCGCCACCGCCGGTAATGCGCCGGACTACACCAACATCATTTTCCTCGCAGTAGTCGAGATCGACCTCCCTGCTCAAATCCTGGTGTCGCCCGATTAATGCTGTTGGTGGAAAACGCAGGAACCGAATCGTATCGGGAACACGGTTCGCTTGCCGTTCTTCGATAAGAGCGGCATCAAATGCGATGTTCGCGCGACCTTCACGCACGCCCGTATCGATAATTCGAAACGTGTTTGCCATCTTCGCCAACCCTCCGGTCGCTTATTCCACGCGGACCGGTATTTCCAGTTGTTTGCGAATCTTCTTAATGTCTTTTTTGACTGGCTGGAAAGGGAAGCTAGCAATATCGCTTGGCGGCGAATCGCCGTAGGGACGGTCGCAGGCCGAAACATCATCCTGAAACTTGCCGGGGCAACCAGAGGTGCGAAATGCGACTCCCTCGTTCACGATATCGGCGAGCTCCGCCTCCGGAATACCGTAGTCGGTAACCCGTCCGAGCTCATCAAACTTCATCTGCTCGACCCGCACATCGCGATAGTCAATGAGGTATCGGGCGAGCTGCACGCGCCGCCACTGATCGCGAGGCGTCGCGGGCAAATGATCCATCAATGAACCCTGCTCCGGGAAAAAGCAGAACATGTGGCTGTGCCCGCCGAGTTCGACAATCTCTTGCACGAGCTGCAGCACCTCGTACTCTGTTTCGCCCATGCCGACGATAATGTGCGCGCCGAATTTTTGCGGCCCGAAAATATCTCTTGCTTCAAGCATGATGTCCCAGTATTTCGACCACTTGTGTGGCGACTGCACGCCCTTACCGCGAGTTCGATCAAACAATTCCGGCGTCGCCGCGTCCATGGCGACAGTAAAAATGTCTGCGCCCAGATCCTTTGTCTTTTGCACGTCGTCGCGCGTCATCGTTGTCGGGTTCGACAGAATCGAGACGGGAATCGCTTGCGGATCTATCTTGTCGGTCCATTGTTTCAATACCGTAAACGTATCGTCCTCCGAACGCGGGTGCGTAATCATCGATATGCACATGCGATGAAACGGACTGTTCTCCGGATCCTTCGCAACAATGTCGATAATTTCCGCCATCGGCACCGCAGGCCAGTCGACACGAATGAAATTGCGATCGGCATAGTCACGATCCGCTTCACGATGACGTGCGAGGCCGCAATACGCACAGTTTGCTCTGCAGCCTTCCGGATAGGTGAGCAGAAGATTGAGGCAACGCGTGCAACCACAACGGTACATGCGACCACCCATGATGCCCAAGGTAATTGCGGCGGCTGTCGACAGCTGCACATACTCTGGTGACTTCATGTGTGGTGCCAGGATGTTGTTGTTCGGCAAATACACACCTTGCGGCGGTATGTCGTTCGCTTTGACGTGCTTGCCATTCTTACGGTCGGCCGGCGTTTTAAGAGGTGCGCGCGGTTCCATCGCCACGCTTCCTTTTGTTTCAAAACAACTCATAAAATATCCCTGACATGGTGTCGCTTTATCGGTGTGTAATTCAGGCGGCGAAGGATCGACCAAGCGATTTGTTGAATTCGCTGCCAAGCTTGATCGAGCAGCATGAGTGCGCCTGCTCGAACGGCCGTCCAATGGTATGTGCAACAGACACAGCGCCGTCCGCCGGAAACGCAATACCATCGAGACCAGCCATGATGGCATACGTATCCGTAATACGTTTGTGCATGCCCGGCGGGCGAGCGCAGCCGAGCAGCACCTGTTTGTCCGGCAACCTCTCCCGCGCTTCATAAAAAATATTGCCTACATCGGTCGTGCTCGGTGTGACGAACGTGCCGGGCTTTGAATAGAACGGCATGATGACAACGAGCACCAATGCCGTCACATCGTAGCGACTGACAATATCAAGCGCGTTCGCCTCGCCGAGTATCTGCCCATAATGCAAACCAATGACGATGTGCGGAGTGACTTCCATCGACGTACTGCACAATGCAGCCAGAGTTTCTTCAAAATCGGCAACCGGACGATCCAGTTTGTAGACCTGCTGAATAGTCTCTGCGGCACCAATCACATCCATCATGACCGTGTCGACGCCGGCGGACTCCATGGCCTTTGCCTGCTGTTCCTTCATCAAGGCGCTGTGCACGGCGATCCGGATATCAGGGAAATCGGTCTTGAGCTTCTCGATGACGGGCAGGTAGCGCGTGTAGTTGATCTCGTTGCGCTTGTTCGAACCGCCCGACAACAGGAAGCCATTTAGCCCCTGAAATTCGATCAGCTGCCTGACTTTTTGATCCAGCATCTCTGGATTGGTTGCCGGAATCATCGGCTCGAGAATTTTCTTCTGGCAATGGTCGCAATTGAGACCGCAGGCTCCCGCTGTAATTGAGAATGCGGGGAAGCTGTTCTTGTTGCAGCCGCTTAGCTCGGTCGTTTCGTATTCTTTGAAGGTCGGTGTCGAAAACCGAATCGAACGTAGCTCGCGGCCGGCGGCAGCGCTTTCAAATTGCCTGATCAGAGCCCCGTCGAATTCTGCATCTTCGAGATCTTCTATCTCAGCGATCGCATCCAGCCACGCCATGCCTCAGACCCTCGTTACTTCGGTTGCCAATGATCTTATCGTCTCGCGGACGGACCCGGCAAATGGCATATCCACGAGCGTATTGAGCCAATCGTCCTCGATATCTTCCTCATCCACGAGGTCGCATTCCATTCCTCTGAGCAGTTCGACGGCCTCATCGGGCAAGCGATCCGGAAATACCCGCCCCGTAAGACGCCCCCACATACCGGCCCAGTAACGTGCCACAGTCCATGGATTGTACCCGCCCCCGCCGAGAATGACCGTAGGCTTGTTCAAAGCGGTAATCTGCTCGACACTCTCCCACAAAGCGACGTTACTCAGCAGCATGCCTGACAGCGGATCCCCTGCGAGGCAGTCTGCTCCGCAGCAGACTACAAACGCATCGGGCGAGAACGATTCAACCAAGGGCATGATGGCGTGCTCCATCAGGTACTTGAGCTCACTGTCGTTGACACCTTTGGGCACGGGCAAATTGCGAGCACCACCGTCGCGTCGATCGTCTGCCGCACCGGTGTATGGCCACCGATCCGCTTCGTGAATCGATACTGTCATTACTCTGGGCTCAGCAACGAACGCATTTTCAACGCCATCACCATGATGAGCATCCAGATCGAGGTATAAAACCCGCTCTTGCCCTTCGCGCAGCATTGTTCGAATGCAAAATACCGGGTCGTTGAAATAGCAGAAGCCACTGGCTCTGTCCGGGCGGCCATGGTGAGTACCGCCGGAAGGATGAAATATGACTCGACCCTCGCAAGCCAGTTCCGCCGCCAGCATCGAACCGCCGACGGTCGTTGCCGCTCGTTCAAACAGACCCGGAAACAGCGGGTTTTCCATAGTACCGATGTGGTAACGAGAGCGGACGTCCGATTCGACTTTGCCCGTGGAATCTGCGTATTGCAGCGCCTCCACGTAGTCCCGATCATGGAATTCGGTAAGTTGATCCATCGTTGCCGGCGTGCTGGTATGAAACTCGTCGTCTGCGAGCCAGCCAAGCATACGAACCAGGTCGAGCACGGTGGAATGGCGAACAATTTTGAGAGGGTGGCTCTGACCGAAGGCAGCACGACGGAAGACATCGCTGCCAACGTATAAAGGGTTCAGCCTGGCTGGATCAGTTGCAAGCGGTTTGGAAGCAGACGCTGTAGCCGCGCGCCCGGATTTTGAATTTTCTGCTTGCGAGTGACGCATATAATGGCACGATAAGTCGATTACCGAATTCCGGCAAAAGCGGCGATCGAGAATATTCTATTCCACTAATAAAGACAATTCTGATATTCTAATATGCCCTGCGGAGGGCGACCCCCCTGAAGAAATAAGGTGAAGTCAAATGTCCAGCGAACAAAAAAGCATGTCAATCATCGTCACGAAAGGTAGCCTCGATTGGGCTTACCCGCCGTTCATTCTTGCAACGACCGCAGCAGCGATGGGCCTGCCCGTCACGATGTTTTTTACATTTTACGGTCTGCCTTTGCTGTTCAAGAAACTTGATTTGACGGTCACTGCAGCCGGCAACCCGGCGATGAAAATGCCGATGATGGGCGGCCACATGGGTCTGCCAAATATCGTTACAGCGATTCCTGGCGTGGATGCAGCCTGCTCCGTAATGATGAAAAACCTAATCAAGAAAAAGGGCGTCGCATCGATTGACGACCTGCGAGAAGCGGCCGTCGAGCTCGAAGTTCGGATGATCGGCTGTCAGATGACCATGGATCTCTTCGAGTATGGCCAGGAAGATATGATCGACGGTATCGAAATCGGTGGCGCTGCAACGTATATCGAATGTGCAACGCAGGCCGACATCAATCTATTTATTTGATCGGAGCAATAAGAAATGGCTGACCACACACTCGACGCAAAGGGGCTCAATTGCCCGTTGCCTATCCTCAAGGCTCGAAAAGCCCTCAAAGAAGTACCTGCCGGCGGCACGCTGGAAATTCTGGCAACAGATCCTGGCTCGGTTGCAGACTTCGAGGCCTTTTGCCGTCAGACAGGCAATGAACTTGTAGAACATTCGCTCGATGACAAGATTTATCGTTTCCTGATCAAGCACACCGCGTCGTAGCCCGGGACGTTTTCGAGGCGCTGAGAACCTGTTCTCGGCGCCTTCGGCTATGAAACGCCATAAGACGGAGGATTCCGGTGTCAGACAAAAAGCGCGGAATTCATGAGTTGTACGGCAAGGGTTCATCCACAGCAGACGACCTGGTGTGGGGGCGCAGCGTTGATCCGATAACCCGACGTGGCTTTTTAACCAAAGGAGGTCTGGTCGCAATGTCGACGGCGGTCGGAGCCTCGATCCCATTTGCGCACCTTATGCCAGGCGGTCTTATTCCCGCTGCCATAGCCCAGACCTCACAGCCATTCGAGATTCCAGGTAAAG
>CAYTNO010000045.1:0-9470 GCA_964439125.1 uncultured Woeseiaceae bacterium
CAAGATCGATCTGGACCGGACCTTTGAAGAACGCGGCGCGATTAACGCAAACGTAGTTGCAGAGCTCGACAAAGCGTCCGATCCATGGGGCGTGAAAGTCCTGCGCTACGAAATCAAGAATATCAATCCGCCGCATGACGTACTGAGTGCCATGGAAAAGCAAATGCGTGCGGAGCGGGAAAAGCGTGCCGTGATCTTGACGTCTGAAGGTGTGCGCGACGCGAAAGTCAACGAAGCCGAGGGCGAGAAGCAACGCGTTATCAAAGAGTCGGAAGCGGCCAAAATGCAGCAGATCAACGAGGCGCAAGGCGAGGCAGAGGCGATTCTTGCAGTCGCGACTGCAACGGCCGAAGGTCTGAGACAGGTCGCTAACGCAGTGATCGATAAGGGTGGCGCGGAAGCAATGCAGCTACGCATTGCAGAACAGTACATCGGCGAGTTTGGTAATTTGGCCAAGGCTGGCAATACGTTCGTCGTGCCGGCGAATCTGGCGGATCTCACGTCGATGATGGCGTTGGCCACTGATATCGCCAAACGCAGGAGCGGCGCAGACGCCGGATAGCCTCGTTCAGGCTCTGCGCCTGACCGAGATAACGTTTGATAGTTGCTCAAGGCGCTTGATCGCGGTGCTTAGCGTTGGCAGGTCGCTGATCTCCACGCTGATGTCCATTATCGTTTCCATGCTTTTCTTGTCGGTGTGGCTGGCCAGATCCGTAACGCTGGCATGCTCGTCAGCAAGCACTGTACTGATGTCACGCAACAATCCGTTACGATCAAATGCCCGCAGTCTCAAATCGACCGGGTAGGTTGCTGTATCCGACTCGCCCCAGTCGACATCGATGATGCGTTCCGGGCTGCGTTGTTTTAGTCCGAGGAAATTGCCGCAATCCTCCCGATGAATTGTAACGCCGCGTCCCTGAGTGATGTAGCCGCTGATCGCTTCTGGTGGCACGGGGCGGCAACAACGCGCGAAGTTACAGAGCAAGTCACCAACGCCGCTGACAGCGACAGCCTCCGACTGCTTGTCCTTTCGTCGTGTGGAGCGGCGTTGCCTGGTTTTCTCCGGCATCTCCGTAACGTGAAGATTCTGCAGGGCAGTTGCTATGGCCGCGGACGCCAAATCGCCGGCGCCAAGAGCGACACACAGTGCATCGTTGTTCTTGTACTTGAGGTGATGCGCAATATCGTCTGTTGGGACGCCACGTACGTTTAGCCGCGATAATTCCCGATCGAGGATATCTCGACCTTGCCGCTGGTGTTGATCGCGATCCTGCTGTCGAAACCAGTTGCGTACTTTCGAACGATTGCGCGGGCTGGCCAGGTAACCGAGTTTCGGGCTTAGCCAGTCACGACTTGGCTGAGGCTGACTGCCAGTAATAATCTCAATCTTGTTGCCATTTTCTACGGTATACGTAAGCGGCACAATACGACCGTTTACTTTCGCGCCTCGGCAACGGTGCCCAACCAGCGTATGCACATGGTAAGCGAAGTCCAGCGGCGTGGCGCCGGCTGGTAATTCTACGATGTCACCCTTGGGGCTGATCGCATAGACGCGATCCTCAAAGACGTCGTCGCGGATCTGGGCAAGCAAGTCCTCGCCATTCCCGCTGGGGTCGAGAAGTTGTCGTAGAAAACGAATTTTTTGGTCAAATGCTGCTGGTGTTCGACCACCTTCCTTGTAGCGCCAATGTGCGGCAACTCCGAGCTCGGCCTGGCGGTGCATGTCATGCGAGCGAATCTGTACTTCAACAGTCTTGCCCTCGGGGCCGATAACCGCCGTGTGTAAAGACTGATAATCATTGTCCTTGGGGTTGGCGATGTAGTCGTCAAATTCTCCGGGCAGATAGGGCCAAAGGTTATGAACGGTGCCCAGGGCCGCATAACAGTCCTTAACGTCATCAACGAGAATGCGTACCGCACGAATGTCATACAGTGAATCCAGGGCGCGGTCTTTGCGCTGCATTTTTCGCCAGATGCTGTAAATATGCTTCGGTCGGCCACTGATTTCCGCTTTGACACCTTGTGTCTGAAGCTCATCCTGGAGCGTTGCCTCAACCAATTGGATGAAGCGCTCACGCTCATTACGTGTTTCATTAAGAGCTGTGGCAATCGAGTTGTAGGTGTCGGGCTGCAGATATCGAAAAGAAAGATCCTCAAGTTCCCACTTGAGTTGCCAAACACCGAGGCGGTTCGCGAGTGCTGCGTATATTTCGCGCGTCTCGATGGCGATTGCCTGCTGTTCTTCGTTGCTTGCTGCCTTCGCATGCCGCATGCGATAGAGCTGCTCGGCAATGCGTACCAGCACCAGGCGAACATCGGACACAACCGCGAGCAGCATCTTGCGCAGCGCTTCGGACTGTTTGCCGGCCAGAGCCTCACCTGGGCGCCAGCCAGGGGGCAGGGAGAAATGCCCAAGCTGCTCGAGATCAATAACGATTCGAGAAATACCCGAGAAACCATTGTTATTTAAGGTATTTTCATCAATCAAATCCTTGCGAACTAGCGGGCAAAGATGCACTGCTGCGAGCAGTTCGTTCGGCAATCCCAGGGACTCAACGATTGCTGCGATTTCTCGTCCTTCGGTAATTGCTGCGGAAAGCCCCTCGGTCTCTGGTAATGCATCGACAAATTGACGCGCTGCCTCGACGATGTCGACCTGTTCGCTGTCGATGGGGGTGTTTTCGGGATTGGAGCGCGACATTGTGAGCAGCTTCGAGTGGATGCCTGTGTATTCAATAACCGTTATCATACGCGCAGATTTTGGCCCGGGTGCGACCGGGTCTTGCTTGGGCGAAGCAGGGGAACATGGCAGGACATAGTAAATGGGCGAATATCCAGCACCGCAAGGGTGCTCAGGATAAGAAGCGAGGTAAGCTTTTCACGAAGCTGATACGCGAAATCACGGTCGCAGCGCGCATGGGTGGCAGTGACATGAACTCGAATCCGCGATTACGGCTTGCCGTCGACAAGGGCAAAGCGCAGAGCATGCCCAAAGACAATATCGAGCGAGCTATCAAACGTGGTGCAGGCGAACTCGACGGTGCCGACTATGTGGAAATACGTTACGAGGGCTACGGGCCCGGTGGCGCTGCGGTCATGGTCGATTGCCTTACAGACAACCGCAATCGTACCGTCGCCGAGATAAGGCACGCTTTTGCCAAGTTTGGCGGTAATCTTGGCGCTGACGGATCGGTAAGCTACCTGTTCAATAACGTCGGGCAGTTGCTTTACCCTTCGGGTAGCGACGAAGATACGATTATGGAAGCGGCGATCGATGCCGGAGCCGAAGATGTTGTGGTTGAAGATGACCATTCCATTGAGGTTCTGACGGAACCTGCAGACTTCGAAAAAGTACGCGACAAGATGGTCGCAACGGGATTCGAACCGGAGAGCGCCCAACTGACAATGCGCGCTTCGACCAGCGCCGAACTTGCTATCAAGGAAGCGGGCTCGATGATCAAGCTACTCGATATGCTCGAGGATCTTGACGACGTGCAGGAAGTTTATAGCAACGCCGATATTTCAGACGACGTCCTGGCGCAGATCTGAGGCCGGTTTTGACTGACAAAAAACGCATTCTTGGGATCGACCCGGGTTCCCGCTTCACGGGATTTGGTGTGCTCGATTTTGTCGGTGATCGGGCGTCGTACGTGGCGAGCGGTACCATCAAAAGCCCGGACGGCTCCTTTCCAGAGAGGCTTAAGAAGATTTTTGATTCGGTTAGTGATGTCGTGGCGCAGTATCAGCCGGACATCGTCGCGATTGAAAGCGTTTTCATGGCAAAAAATGCCGGCAGTGCTCTCAAACTTGGGCATGCGAGGTCGGCTGCCATTTGTGCAACATTTGCATTTGATATCGAAGTTTTCGAGTACGCACCTCGCGAGATTAAACAGGCTGTGGTCGGAACGGGGTCGGCCAGCAAGGATCAGGTGCAACACATGGTCGTGTCATTGCTGCAGCTCGATGGAGTCCCGGCGTCTGACGCGGCTGATGCACTTGCGGCCGCTATTTGCCATGGGCATCAACGGCGACTGCAGTCCCGACTTGGGGCACAGCAGGCCACAGCGAGTTTGCGATGATAGGCTCGCTGCGCGGAAAACTGACATCGAAGCACGCGCCGCAGATCATCGTTGAATGTCAGGGCGTCGGCTACGAAGTAGAGACGCCAATGTCGACCTTTCTCGATTTGCCGAGTATCGGCGAAGACCTGTTTCTGCATACACATCTGCTGGTTCGAGAGGATGCTCAGATCCTGTATGGGTTCAGCTCCGAAAAGGAACGGTCACTGTTTCGTACCGTGTTGCGGATATCAGGCGTGGGAGCAAAGATGGGTCTCGCTATCCTGTCGGCGATGAGCGTGAGCGACTTCCATCGTTGCGTACAGTACGAAGATGCCGCGATGCTGGTCAAAATTCCGGGCGTTGGCAAGAAGACGGCCGAGCGCCTCATCATCGAAATGCGCGACAAGATCGACAAGACGGACATCGGCCGCGGCGCAACGAAAGTCGCGGTCGAAGCAAACCCTCGAAGTGAGGCAGTCGATGCGCTCGTCACACTGGGCTACAAGGCGAATGAGGTGAACAAGCTGATTGGTGCGATGGACGTCGACGGCAAATCTGCCGAAGACATTATTCGGCTGGCGCTGCGCCAGGCGGCACAATAAACCATGGCTGATATCGAACACGACCGCCTGACCAGCGCTGAGCCTCGCACAGAGGACAAAGCGTTTGACCGGGCGATTCGTCCGAAGACCCTGGGCGAGTACGTTGGGCAGCCGAACGTCAAGAAACAGATGGCGATTTTCATTGAAGCTGCGCGTCGCCGTAAAGAGGCGCTGGATCACGTATTGATCTTCGGGCCACCAGGCCTGGGAAAAACCACACTGGCTCACATCGTCGCCAACGAGATGGGCGTCAATCTTCGCCAGACATCAGGGCCGGTGCTTGAGCGACCTGGCGACCTGGCTGCCATTCTGACCAACCTCGAAGCCAACGACGTACTGTTTGTCGACGAAATACATCGGCTCAGCCCTGTCGTTGAAGAAATTCTGTATCCGGCGTTGGAGGACTTCCAACTCGACATCATGATCGGCGAGGGCCCTGCTGCTCGTTCGATCAAACTCGATCTGCCGCCGTTCACGTTGGTCGGTGCTACGACACGTGCCGGCTTGCTCACGTCACCGCTCAGAGACCGATTTGGCATTGTGCAGCGGCTCGAGTTCTACACGACGCCGGATCTACACGCGATTGCAATGCGATCTGCGGACATCCTCAACCTGCCTATCGAAACCCAAGGCGCCAATGAAATTGCAAAACGCTCGCGCGGCACACCGCGCATTGCCAATCGACTGTTGCGTCGTGTGCGTGACTTCGCAGAGGTCGAGGCAAACGGTATCGTGACCGGGGCAGTCGCAGTCAGTGCGATGGACATGTTGCAGGTCGATCCAAATGGCTTCGACGCCATGGATCGGCGCCTGTTGGAGACGATTATCAAGAAATTCGATGGTGGTCCTGTCGGAATCGAGAGCCTGGCGGCAGCCGTCGGTGAAGAACGCGGCACCATTGAAGACGTGCTGGAGCCGTACCTGATCCAGCAGGGATTCATGATGCGCACCGCACGGGGGCGGGTGGCGACGAAGAATGCCTACCTGCATATGGGGCTCGAACCTCCGCCGAGCGGTCGACCTGGGGAACTCCCGTTGTTCGACGAGGACTGATAAACGTATGACCGTTGCAGAAGACGCTAAACCCTTTGAATGGCCTATCCGCGTTTATTACGAAGACACTGATGCACAAGGCGTCGTATTCTACGCGAACTATTTCCGCTTCATGGAGCGAGCGCGCACTGAGTGGCTGCGTGCGCTGGGTGTGGATCAGGTTGCGATGATGGAGCAGGACCACCGAATATTCGTCGTGACCGAAACCAGCGCCGAGTTTCTGTCGCCGGCTCGGTTCAATGACCAGATTATTGTTACTGCGGGGCTCGCGGAACTAACGCGGGCGACTTTTAATATCGAACAAAACATTTATCTCGACAACCCGGAACGCAAGTTACTGTTGCGGTCTCACGTGCGCGCGGCGCTGCTTAATGCCGACACGATGCGCCCGGTGCGCGTGCCGGCGTCGATTTTTGAGGGAACGAAACAATGACAGCTGATATGTCAGTGGTTGGCCTGCTGCTGGAAGCCAGCTTGCCGGTGCAAATCGTCATGCTGCTTCTGATGATTGCGTCGCTCATGTCGTGGAGCATTATTTTTACCAAGCGGCGCCTGATCCGTCGCACGAAAGATGCATCCGATGAATTCGAGGCAAATTTCTGGTCCGGTGGAGACCTCAATACGCTGTATCGCAGTGCGTCCCGTGAGAGCGGTGGTAGCTTGGGCATGGCGAGTATCTTCGAGTCGGGTTTCCGGGAATTCAATCGCGTCATGCAACAGGGTGATATCGTCGCGGACAAGGTGGTTGAAGAATGCCGCCGTGCGATGCGCGTTGCTCAGATGCGCGAAGTTGACCGGCTCGAACAAAACCTTGCCACGCTGGCAACTATTGGCTCGACCAGCCCGTATGTAGGACTGTTTGGTACGGTGTGGGGCATCATGAACGCGTTCATGGGGCTCGCCAACGTGCAGTCAGCGACGCTCGCTGTTGTTGCACCGCCAATTGCAGAAGCTCTGATCGCGACCGCGATGGGCTTGTTCGCGGCGATCCCGGCGGTCATTGCCTACAATCGATACGCCGATAAAGTTGTGCGGCTCGAATATCGCTACGACGGTTTCACCGAAGAGTTCTCGAGCATCCTGCAACGCCACGCGGGCGCGAAAAAGGGAGCCTGATATGGCCACTCCTCTGAAAAAGCGCAAGCTCATGAGCGAAATCAACGTCGTTCCCTACATCGATGTCATGCTCGTGCTGCTCGTAATCTTTATGGTTACGGCACCGTTGCTGACGCAAGGCGTCAAGGTCGAGTTACCCAAAGCAGGCGCTGAGCCAATCGCAGACATTCCGGATCATCCGCCGCTGGTACTTAGCGTAGACGCCGACGGTAACCTATACGTCAATGTGGGCGATGATGAAGACGAGCCGGCGACGGCCAAGGAAGTGGTTGCCCGAGTCGGCGCAGTCATCCGTAATCGTCCGGATACGCCGATACTGGTTAAAGCCGATCGGTCTGTGCCCTATGGCAATGTGGTCGGTGCGATGGTGCTGCTACAGCAGGGTGGTGCAGAGTCGATAGGTTTCGTAACTGATCCTCTGGATTCCTACCCGGTACCTGAATAGGCCTTCGTTGCTTGGATCGCGATTCTCATAACGTTATTCCCTTCACGCTGGCGCTGCTGCTGCATGTGCTGTTGTTCGGGTCTCTGATTTTTGCCCTCGATTTTGGGGATCGACCACAGATCGCAATGCCGCTCGCGATTACGGCGACGCTGGTGAGCGAAGATGAGGTTGTCGAGCAACCGAAGGTGGTGGAAGAGTTACCGCCGCCAAAAGTCGAAGAGAAATTACCACCACCGGAGCCCGACACCAGCGAACAGGATCGCCGCGAGGCCGAGGAACGCAAGCGGCGCGAAGACGCGCTCGTGGAGAAGGAGCGACTCAATCGCATAGCGAAAGAGGAAGTGGAGCGCAAACGCAAAGCGGAAGAAGAGGCTGAGAAACGTCGCAAAGCCGATGAGGCGGAGAAAGAGCGTAAACGTGTCGAGGCCGAACGCAAGCGAGAGGCGGAAATCGAGCGCCAGCGCCTGGAAAATGAACGAGTGCGGCAGGAAGTCGCAGCGGCGAGGCAGGCGGAGCTGGACGCGGAGTCCAATCGACTTGATGCAATGCAAGCGAATGCCGAAACGGCCTATATGTTTGCGATTCAGCAGAGAATCAGCCGCAGCTGGGTTAGACCTCCGACTGCGACTGCCGGCACCGAGTGTGTCGTTAAGATCCGACAGCTACCGGGTGGTGAGGTCGCATCTGTTAATGTCAGTACCTGCAATCGCGGTGAGGAAGTGCGGCGCTCTATCGAGGCGGCAGTCCAGCGAGCTTCGCCGTTGCCCGGGCCGGCAGATCCGAGCGTTTTTGATCGTGATATCAAGTTAACATTCAGGCCAGATGACTAGACACCTAAATTCTTCCTACCACGAGGTTGCCGTGCGCAAATTATTAGTCACGTTTTGTTTGATTTCGACGTTCCTGACCGGTGTGGCTCAGGCGGAGCTTGATATTGTTATAACCGAAGGCATCAAACGCAGGCCTGTGGCGGTCGTGCCATTGGGCTGGCAGGGAAATGGACCAAATGCGCCGCTCGATATTGCGCAAGTCATCAGCGATGACCTGACGCGCAGTGGCCGATTCGCGCCGATCGACGAACACGACATGCTGCAGACGCCGACCTCGGGTGTCGATATCGACTTCGACGACTGGTCGATACTCGGCGTAGAAGCCGTTGTCGTCGGCAATGTGACTCAATCCGGTGAGAACGCGTATAACGTGCAATTCCAGTTATTCGACGTTTTCGGCCGCGATCAACTGCTTGGTTATCGCATGCCAGCGAGCCGCGGCACGATACGCCGCGTCGCGCACCGCGCCGCCGACATGATTTACGAAAAGCTCACTGGCATAAAAGGCGTCTTCGATACAAAAGTTGCCTACGTGAGAGCTGAACAGCGCGGCAATGGCCAGCTTTATTCACTGATCGTGTCTGACCAGGACGGTGAGAACGAATACAAGATCATGGAAAGTGCCGATCCGATCATGTCGCCGGCATGGTCACCGGACAGTCGTCGATTGGCCTACGTATCCTTTGAGGGCAACAGGTCGTCGGTGTTTATCCAGACATTGCGAAGCGGCAACCGCATTCAGGTTTCCAGCAAGCCCGGTATTAACGGCGCGCCGGCATTTTCGCCGGATGGACGCAAGCTGGTGCTGACCTTAGGTGGTCTGGACGGCAACCTGGACATTCATGTGCTGGACATCAATTCCAAGCAGACCAAGCGTCTGACGACACACAGGGCGATCGACACGGAAGGCAGTTGGTCACCGGACGGGCGCCATATTTATTTCACATCGGATCGCAGCGGCGGCCCTCAGGTTTACCGCGTGGCTGTAAATGGTGGCCAGGCAGAGCGCGTAACGTTCGATGGGAGTTATAATGCGAGACCACGGTTGTCGCCTGACGGATCCAAGCTTGCAATGGTGCATCTTGAAGATGGCAATTACCGGATCGCGGTCATGGACCTCGATCGCAAGGATTTGCTGATTCTGTCAGCAGGTCGGCAGGACGAGTCACCAAGTTTTGCACCGAACAGCGATACGCTGATCTATGCTACCCGCCAGCAGCGCAACGGGGTGTTGGAGAGCGTGACAGCGGATGGCCTGATTCGGCAACGGCTCACATCCGGCGAGGGCGATGTCCGAGAGCCGGTGTGGTCACCGTTTCAACGTTTCTAGAGTTGATGTACTTATTTAGGAAAGTTCTTTAAT